>QJWD01000020.1 GCA_003235465.1 Nitrospirota bacterium
AATAAGCTTCATGTCTCCGGGGACCCGGCCCCAGGACCCGCTGTCCGGGTTTCCCCTGTCTCGGTGGGTGGAGAAAAGCGCGCTTGCTCCCGAACAAAAATGTTAAATTGATTCTGCGTTCATTATTTTTTGCTGGCCGGCGTGTGCCCGGGCAGTTTTGTCATCGAACTGAAAGAGGCGGATTTGGTGCAAGCGGGGAGTTCAAACGGCTCGCCCTCGCGGCGGGTGCTGGTGGTCGGGCCATCTTGGATCGGCGACATGGTGATGGCGCAGTCGCTGTTCATGGTGATCAAGAAGCTGGAGCCCGCGGTGGCGATCGACGTCCTCGCTCCGGCGTGGAGCCGGCCCATCCTCGATCGCATGCCGGAGGTCAGGCAAACCCTCGACATGCCCGTCGGCCACGGCAGGCTCGAACTTTTGACGCGCGTCCGCCTGGGGCGGCGGCTGAAGGCCGAAGCGTACGATCAGGCCATCGTGCTGCCCAATTCGTTCAAGTCCGCCCTTGTGCCGCTGTTTGCCGGCATTCCCCGGCGCACCGGCTGGCGGGGCGAGATGCGTTACGGCCTGCTTAACGACCTGCGCCTGCTCGACAAGAAAAACAGCCCGATCATGGTGGAGCGCTACGCCTTTTTGGGGTACCCGCCGGGCGAAGCCACGCGGGAGCCCGCGCCCTGGCCGTCGCTCAAGGTGGATCAGGCGGCGCTGCCCGCGCTCCTTGCCAGGCTGGGGCTAAGCGGCGAGCGGCCGGTGCTGGCGCTTTGCCCGGGGGCGGAGTTTGGCCCCACCAAGCGCTGGCCGGAGCGGTATTACGCCGAGGTCGCCGAAACGATGATCGGCCGGGGCTGGCGGGTCTGGCTCATGGGTTCGGCGCGGGACCAGCCGGTCACGCAAGCGGTTGCGGGCGGGTTATCGCAGGGCGCGCGCGCCGAATGCCGCGACCTGGCTGGCGAAACGGAGCTGGGGGAAGCCATCGACCTGCTATCCACAGCGGGCGCGGTGGTGGCGAACGATTCGGGGCTCATGCATATTTCCGCGGCGCTGGCGAGGCCGCTGGTGGCGATTTACGGCGCCACCGGGCCAGCCTTTGCGCCGCCGCTCACAAGCCGCGCGGCGTCGCTCTCGGTGCCGGTGGACTGCGGCCCGTGCTACAGGAAGACCTGCAGCCAGGGCGGGATAAAATGCCTGACCGACATCACACCCGGCCAGGTGCTCGACGCGCTTCAGGAACTGGCGTCGGCCTGAGCCTCTCGCCGCTTTTAGTCGCTTTCGATTTCTGGTAGAATGCCTTTCCGTTTCATGGAAACACTCGAAGCCCTGCCGAAGTGGTGGAACTGGTAGACGCGCCGGACTCAAAATCCGGTGGGGGCGACCCCGTGTCGGTTCGACTCCGACCTTCGGCACCATATACCGAGGCCCGCGCCGCCGTGCGCGGGCCTTTTTGTTTTTCCGCTCTTGAAGCGTGTTAGAAAAAGCGCACCCTGTGCCTAACAGACGGGGTGTTCATAGCACGGCATTCGATAAATAAACGCTACGCTTTATCTTTGCGCGAACCGAATGGGGTCGTGCTAAAAATCGGCAACGCGTTCGACGAGTTCGGGGTGGTCGATGAAGGGGTTGCGGTTGCCCTGGTCGAGTTCGATCATCGAGTTTCTTTTTTCCTCCCAGCTATCGGGCGGGTCGGCCAGGTGCCACTTTCGCAGCGTGTCTTCCAGCAGGTCGGGAAGGGCGATCTTGTACTGGTAGGACATGTAGAGGTAGGCGCGGGCCACATCGCCGCGCACGCCCTCACGCGGGATATCCGGCGGGGTGCTTCTGCAGAAGCGGTACTCGGCCATGCCGCCGACGGTGGGCTGGGGGTTCGGGTCTTCGAGCTTGATCGCGGGAAACAGGTTGTGCATGTCCGCCTCCATGTGCTTGAAGCGGGGCGAATGCACCCGGCAGCAGGCGGCGCGGTCGTCCTCGCCCTGGTTTTGGCAGGCGGGTTTCGTCCAGCATTTCAAGGAACCGGCGAACGCGGCGGGCGGCATGAGGTGCACCCACTCCAGGATCTCCTTGTTTGCCGATTCACCGGCGGTGCCCTTTTCCGCCTCGTCGCAGATGCCGGGATACACTTGTTTTTGCTTGTCGAAATGGCAACCGCAATGAAGGGTGCGGGTGTGCGGCTCGTCCATGTAATATACTTTTAGCTGTTTCTTGGCGGTTTCGACGCTTATAATCTGGGAAGGTTTGAACAGGTGCGGGTCGATTTCCTGGCTGTGCCCGAGTAGCGGGTTCACGGCATGGAGGGCCAGCGCGATAAAGAGTGCGGCGGGTAAAATTTTCATCGCAGGATTATAGCAGAAACCGTGTGCTTATCGCAGCGGGCTTTGTATTGCGTGTTCGGCGTGAAAAATGGCCTTCATTAGAAAAAACAAAATCTGGCGGGTGCCGGAAAGCGACATCACGCCGGAGACGGTGTTCCAGAACCGGCGCGAGTTCCTGCGCCTGATGGGGTTTTCCGCCGCGCTCCTGGCGGGGGCGGTTTACGCGCCGCGCGCGTTTGCCGCCGGCGAGGAGGAAGAAGGCGTTCGCGTGCTGCCGCGCCTTTCGGCGAACCCGGCTTATCCCATCCGCCGTCCCCTGACGGGAGAGCGGGTGGCGGCGACCTACAATAATTATTACGAATTCGCGCCGGAGAAGGAGGACGTGTGGCAGGCCGTCGGCCGGTTCAAGACCCGGCCCTGGCAGGTTCAGGTGGGCGGCCTGGTGGAGAAGCCCGGCGTGTACGATATCGAAGATCTCATCCGCCAGATGCCGCTCGAGGAGCGCACCTACCGCATGCGCTGCGTCGAGGCCTGGGCGATGGTGGTGCCGTGGTACGGGTTTCCCCTGCGCGAGCTGATGAAAACCGTGATGCCGAAAAGCGGCGCGAAGTTCGTCAAGTTCACGAGCTTCCTCGACCCCGAGGTGGCGCCGGGGCAGAAACGCCATGCCGACATGCCCTGGCCCTACACCGAAGGCCTGACGCTGGACGAAGCGGCCAACGAGCTTAGCTTTCTCGCTATCGGCATTTACGGCCACACCCTGCCGGGCCAGCACGGCGGCCCGGTGCGCCTGGTGGTGCCGTGGAAATACGGTTACAAGAGCATCAAGTCGGTGGTCGCCATCGAGTTCACCGATCAGCGCCCGGCGAGCTTCTGGAACAAGGCGATTCCCGACGAGTACGGGTACGAGGCCAATGTCGACCCCGACGTTCCGCACCCGCGCTGGTCGCAGCGGCGCGAGAAGATGCTCGGTACCGGGGAGATTTATGCGACGCAGAAGTTCAACGGCTACGGCG
>QJWD01000134.1 GCA_003235465.1 Nitrospirota bacterium
GATTTTCGCCCCAGGAGCCCGAAATTATGAATATAATATCAACTAATTATACAAAATAACCCGAGACCCCGTTCCGCTATGCCAGAAACCGAAGTCCAGGTAGACAAAGAGGCGCAGAACTCCCAGAACAGCGGCTTAGCCAAATCGATTCTGGGCCGGGTTCGCGCTTCGCAAAACATCGTCGACGACCTTCCGGGCCTGATCGAAGAAATCAGGACGACGTTCGAGTGCGAAGCCGTGACGCTGTTCGGGCTGGACCGCGAGGCGCGCCAGCTGTATTCGCACACCCCCGTGTCCGACGATACTCCCGAGCTCAGGCTCGATATTTCCGTGAAGACCCTCGTGGGCTACGTGGCCGCCACCGGCAAATCGATGACGACCACGGCAACCTGCACCAAGGAAGATCTCGCCAAATTCCACCCGCAGCTCTCGCATGGTTCCACCCTCGACAAGCCGCTCGGCATCAAGGCCGAGGGGATCATGGCGATCGCCCTGCCTTATAACGGCAAGTTGATGGGGGTGATGGAAATCATTGCCACCACGGAAGGGGCGAGGTTTTCCGAAGAAGATTTCAAGCTGGCGCGGGAAATTTCCCCGGCCATGGGCCTCGCCGTGGTTCGCCTGGATGAAATAAACCGGGGCAACAGGGGCGGCGGCAAAAGCCTGGGGCGCGGCAACGGCCTGTCCCCCGCCACCGAAGTGGATGGAGAAATGGGCGAGATTTGCGCCTCGGAGATGGACCCGCCCACCCGCTCGAAGCAACTGAAGAAAGTCTGCGAGACGATCCACTCCGCGAAAAATATCGACCAGGAACTCGAGAGCCTTAAGGGCTATATCATGGACCTGTTCGACGCGACCATGATCACCATTTATTCCTTCGATTCCGCCAAGAACGAAATCGTCTCCCGCATCAAGTCCGCCGAGCGTCTGGACGAGATCCGCCTTCCCGCTTCCCCGCGCAGCATCGCCGGCTGGGTGGCGCTGGAGCAAAAGACCGTCAACATCGCCAACGTCAACGACGAGGACGAACTGAAAGCCCTGCATCCGGACATGCGGTTCGACAGCGCGTGGGACAAGCTTTCCGGCCACACCACCGTGTCCATGCTCTGCTGCCCTTTGCGCCACCAGGGCAAGCTCATCGGCGTCCTGCAGCTGATGAACAAGAAAAGCAGCGAAAAATTCGACAGCGAGGACGAGGCCCTGGCGGCGACGTTTTCCGACTCGCTCTCCCGCGCCATCCACAAGGCGGAAAGCTTCACCGACCAGAAGCCGACCAAGTTCAGCTACCTCGTCACCAACGGCTTCATCTCCGAGGACGAGCTGACCGCCACCATCGCCAAGGCGCGGCAGAACCAGGTGGACGTGGAGACGGTGCTTCTCGGCATTCTTGGCCTGCAGCGCAAGGAACTCGGCAAATCGCTCGAGGCGTATTACAACTTGCCCTATTTCGGTTTCAGCGAATCGATCATCCTGCCGAAAGAGGTGCTCTCGGGCCTGAACCGGAGCTTCCTGTCGAAGAACCACTGGCTGCCGCTTTCCATTTCGGAAAACAAGGTCACGATTCTCACCAACGACCCCTACAACCCGGACAAGTACCAGAACATCAAGCTGATTTTCCCGAAGAAGGAAATCGAGTTCAAGGTCGGGCTCAAGGTGGACATCATCGATTTCCTCAACTCCATCCTCGGGGAAGACGACCTGGGATTACGGGAGGTCCAGAAAACCGAGGCCATCTCGAGCCTCCTGAGCACCCTCGAGGGCGAACAGAGCCTGATCGACCTCGCGCCCGACCAGTACGACGACGGCTCAAGCTCGATCAGCGAGACGGACAGCGCCATCGTCCGCCTGGTCAATAAAATCATGACCGACGCCTACGACCGCGGCGTCTCCGACATCCACATCGAACCGGGCGTCGGCCGCGACAAGGTCATGGTTCGTTTTCGCAAGGACGGCGAGTGCCGAATCTACGAGGAAATCCCCGCCATGTACAAGCAGGCGGTGATCTCCCGCATCAAGATCATGGCCAAGCTCGACATCGCCGAAAGGCGCATGCCGCAGGACGGCAAGATCAAGATGAAATACGGCAAGAAGACCATCGAATACCGGGTGGCCACCTGCCCCACCGTCGGCGGCAACGAAGACGCGGTGCTCAGGATTCTGGCTGACAGCAAGCCCATCCCCCTCGAGGATATGCAGTTCAGCGAGAGAAACCTGAACCTCATCACGGATAAAGTGCAAAAACCCTACGGCTTGATTCTCGTCGTCGGGCCGACGGGCTCCGGTAAAACCACCACCCTGCACTCGTGCCTGGGCTACATCAACACGCCCAACAGGAAGATCTGGACCGCCGAGGACCCGGTGGAAATCACCCAAAAAGGCCTGCGCCAGGTGCAGATGCTGAACAAGATCGGCCTCAACTTCGCCCGCGCCATGCGCTCGTTCCTGCGCGGCGATCCCGACGTCATCATGGTCGGCGAAATGCGCGACACCGAAACCGCCGCCATCGGCCTCGAGGCGTCGCTCACCGGCCATCTCGTCATGAGCACCCTGCACACCAACTCCGCGCCGGAAACCATCGTCCGCCTGCTCGATATGGGCATGAACCCGCTCAACTTCGCCGACGCGCTCCTGCTCATCGTGGCGCAGCGGCTGGTGCGCACCTTCTGCAAGGATTGCAAGACCGAATACCACCCCAGCCGGGAGGAATTCGACATGCTGGCCAAGGAGTACGGCGAGAAGGCGTTCGAGAACCTGAAAATCAAATACGACAAGAATTTCAAATTGCATAAAGCCGCCGGCTGCTACAAATGCGCCGACACCGGGTTCGCCGGCCGAATCGCCCTGCACGAGTTGGTCGAAGGCACTGCGGAAATGAAGCGGCAGATAACGAAAAACGCCAACGTCGAGGCCCTGCGTAACCAGGCCATCGCCGACGGCATGGTCACCCTGAAACAGGACGGCATCCAAAAGGTGCTTGCCGGGCACTGCGATTTGAAAAGCGTGCTCTCGGTCTGCATCATTTAAGACACGGCGCGTTACCGCCGGCCCCTTTTGCCCACCCCCCGGCCCTCCGGCCGGTGCGAGGGTTTCTGTGGCCTTCGGCGCCGTGGCGGGTGAGAAGCCCGAGAACCCCTATAAGGACGATTTATGAGCCTCGCTGAAGTTACATCAACTCTCAATGATAATAAAAACAGCGAAGTACGCGAACTCGAATCGTGGGCGCAGGAAGCCTCCGGCGAGAATATTATCGAGCCCTCCCTCGACACCCTGACCAGGAACCTGGAAGAGTTGTTCGACTGCGAAGCGGCGACCCTGTT
>QJWD01000229.1 GCA_003235465.1 Nitrospirota bacterium
AGAGCGGGAAGCTTGAGGTTTACCCTGCCCAGGCTCGCCGGATTCTTCTAAACTAACTATAATCCAAGAACTTGTCAATGAGGAATGGCGGCCGGACCTAAGCCCGCGCTGGCCCCCCGGGTGGGATTTTCCAGGGTTTTTAACGTGCCTGGGCCTCATTCTGCGGTATAGTGGAAGTCCTTTTTCGAGCCCGCGTATGCGCTACAAAAATCCCGTTCCCACCGTGGACATCATCATCGAAATGGAGCAGGGGCAGATCGTCCTTATCGAACGCAAAAACGAACCCCGGGGCTGGGCCCTGCCTGGCGGCTTCGTCGATTACGGCGAGAGCCTGGAGCACGCGGCACTGCGCGAGGCGCGCGAGGAAACCGGGCTCGATGTCGAGCTGGCCGGCCAGTTCCACACCTATTCCGACCCCGGCCGCGACCCGCGCCGGCACACCATTTCCACGGTGTTCCTGGCCCGGGCGAAGGGCATTCCGCGCGCCGCCTCCGACGCCCAGAACGCCGGCCTGTTCGACGAGCGTTCCCTGCCCGAACCCCTGGCGTTCGATCACGCGCAAATCCTGAGCGACTATTTCGCCAGCCGCAATACTCCGCCCAAGGTTAAACGATGAGCATGAAACCGCTTCTTGCCGGCCTCCTTCTGCTTTTCCTGCCCCCTTTCGCACCGGCGTGGGCGGCCGGCGACGCCGACGCAGCCTGGAAGCACCTGGAAACCCTGGCCTCGTTCGGGCCGCGCAATCCGGGAAGTGAAGGCCACCTAAGAACCCGGGAACTCATCGCCGCCATCGGAAAAAGCACCGCCGACGAGGTGGAGCGTCAGGAGTTCTCCCTTCAGTCACACCCCGAAGCGCCGGTGCCCATGACCAACCTGATCCTCAAGTTCCACGGCGGGAATAAGACCCGCCCGCTGCTCATCGGCGCGCACTACGACACCCGCCCCGTCGCCGACGAGGAGTTCAACCCCGCCGCGCACAAGGAACCCATCCCCGGCGTCAACGACGGCGGCTCGGGCACGGCGCTGCTTCTCGGCCTCGCGGGCCACCTGAAAAGACATCCGCCCACGCGGCCGGTGCACCTGGTGTTTTTCGACGGCGAGGATTATGGCCCCAAGGATTCGAGCGACAAGCTCCTGGGCTCACTTCACTACGCGAAAACGCTGGAACAAACTTCGCCCGATACCTGGCCCTACGCCGTGGTGGTCGTCGACATGGTGGCCGACAAGGATCTCGAGATCTACAAGGAGGTGCACTCGCTCCAAAACGCCCGCTGGCTGGTGGATTTGATCTTCGATGCGGCGCGGGAGAAAAGCCTGCCGCAGTTCAAGGAGCAGGTCAAATACAAGATCTACGACGATCACTACCCCTTCATCGCCCTCGGCATCCCCTCCGCCGTGCTGATCGATTTCGACTACCCCTTCTGGCACACCCTCGCCGACACGCTCGACAAATGTTCAAAAGACAGCCTGGCCGCGGTGTTTTCCGTGATGGTGGAAATTCTGGGGAAAATCTAGCGGGGGATCAGTTCTTGAGCGCAGGCGCCAGCTGCTCGAGCTCCTTTTGCGCCTCGGCGTTCTCGGGGTCCATTTCAAGGATGGTTTTCAGCTGCTTCGCCGCTTCCTCGTTGTTGTTTTTTTTCCGCTGGATTTCATAGAGCTTCCAGTGCATGCCCGGAAACTCCACGCCCATCGTCACCGCCTGGGTGTAGGCGGCTTCGGCCTCGTCCATGCGGCCGAGGGCGAAATAGGCGTTGCCCAGGTTGTAGTGGGCGACGGCGAAATCCGGATCGAGGTGCAGGGCCTTTTTGAGCAGCGGCTCCGCCTCGCTTGCGCGCTCCACCTTGTTGAGCACCGCACCGAGGTTGGACAGCGCCTGCACGAAGTTCGGGTACACCAGAAGTGCGCGCTCGAAGGTGGCGCGCGCCTTCTCCGCCTGGCCGGTGCGGAAATAAAATCCCCCCAGGTTGGACAGGGCTTCCGGGAACTTCGGATTGATGGCGAGGGCGCGCTCGTAACTGGCGATGGCTTGCTCGATGTCGCCGGAATCGCGCTGGACCACCGCCAGGTCGTAATGCGCGAGCGCGAAACCCGGCTCGCGCCTGAGCACGTCCTCAAAAACTTTTTTCGCGCCTTCCAGGTCGCCCATGGCGTAGAGCAGGAAGTTGCCCCGGTAATACATCGCCTCGGTGGAATTTTTATCTTCGCCAAGCAGTTCGGCGAACGGCCGCCCCGGCCCGGTTTTGACAAGCGGCTTGATCTCATCGATGGGCAGCGCCAGGTTGATGGAGCGGCCCGCCAGGGTGGCGAGGCCCACCACCTTGTTTTTCCTGTCGAGCAGCGGGCCGCCGCTGAAGCCGGGGCCAAACGGCGTGCTGGTGTAAATATAGGAAAAGCCGGGGTACGCCTGCGGGTGAATGCCGAGAACAAATCCATAGGTCTGCATGACCGGCCCCTCGTCGCCGCCCTGCCGGTCGGCGGGGAAGCCGAGCGCGGTGGTGAAATCGAAATCCTTGAGACCGGCGGAATCGCCTATTTCCAGCGTCGAATAAAACCCTTCGGCCAACTTAAGCAGCGCGAAGTCGCGCACGCGGTCCACCTTCAGGATGCCGGTGACCGCCGCCCGGCGGCCATCGGGGAACTGTGCCTCGACGGCGGCGGCGTCGACGAGAACGTGGTAGTTGGTGACGAGCAAGCCCTCGGGCTCCACCACGAAGCCGGTGCCGCTGCCGATGTTCTCGCCCGCGGCGTTTTTGACCGCAAGCTGGGCGACGGCATTCTTGTTCGCCTCGTGCGCCTGGCCGGGGGTGGGAAGCGCCGCGCAAACGAAGAGAACGAGAAGCGCCAAGGCAACAAGCAAGCCTCGGGCCGGGTTCAATCGCAATATAGGTTCATGACGCAGCATCATTAAATGGCCTCGCAGTCAACCCTTGTGGATATGTTGATTCTATAAGGGGCGGGAGGGGATTACAACCGAATTCAAGCCCCGCGCGGAAAGGCAAAAATCTCCGCAACCCGGGCAACACGCGCCGCCTGGCGGAACGGCAAACCCTGCACCCGGGCCTTGGCGCGTTTGCCGGGCGGAGGCGCGGCAAAAAAAATGCTGCCTCGTTTGAGGCAGCATTTCTTTGTTTCGGGATGAAACGGCGTTTACTTCACGGTCACTTTCACCGCGCTGGTGATCGCCGGGCTATAAGGAACGTGGTTGCCTTTCGCGAACAGGGCGCGAATGGTGTGCTCGCCCGTTTCCAGGGTGAGTTCCTTGCAGGTGGACCCGTCACCCATGTGGATGTGGTTGGCATCCTTGCCGATGGGCT
>QJWD01000072.1 GCA_003235465.1 Nitrospirota bacterium
GGAGGCGATGCGGTCTCCGGCGAGCAGCGCGGGCGGGGCCGGGGCGAGGCGCGCCGCCTCGTTTGCCTGCCAGGCGATGCGTTCCACCTTGAATTCAAGGGTCTTCGGGTCCGCCGCCGGGGCCCCGGGCGGAGAAATCAGCTCCGCCACGACGATAAGGCCGGCAAGCAACCGAAGGGCTGGGGTTTTCATCTTAAGTCTCCTCACCGGTGCTGCCCGCCATAGTACCCCTTTCCAGGCCCTTGTGACAGGGGAAAGCGGGTTTTGCCGATTTGTATGCGAAACCCCCAGGCTGCCTCTGGATTTAGCGGGAATTCTATGCGATAAAAGGGGGCTCATCAAAACACCGGAAGCGGCCGGGGCCTGCCTGGGGGGAGGGCAATCCGTTCTGGGGCAAGGGCATGATCGTCGATTTAAATTTAAGAGGAAAGCGCGTTCTTGTTGTGGGCGCGGGGCACGAGGCGGAGCGCAAGGTCGAAGCGCTGCTTAGCCAGGGTTCGGAGATCATCGTGGTGGCCGAGGAACTCTCCGACCGCTTGCAGGCCCTGTGGCTTGACGGCCGCATCAAGGTGAAGCGCGTGCAGGTCAAGAGCGGCGGTTTCCTCGCCTACTTCGACCGACTGACGATGGTGATGGCCGTCACCGACGACCGCGAGATCAACCGCAAGATCGTCGAGGCGGCGAAAATGCGCGGCATCTACACCTACGCCGCCGACGACCCCGCCGTGAGCGATTTCAGCCACCCCGCCGTCATCAACCTGTACGACAAGGTGCAGATCGCCGTCTCCACCGGCGGCATGAGCCCGCTGATGGCCCGGACCATAAGGGAGAAGGCGGAAAAAGTTTTCACCAAGTTGATCCGCAAGGAAGACCTGCTGCAGATCGAATTGCAGGACCGGTTGCGCGGCGGGATCAAGGGCCTGCTCCGCAAGCCCGAGGAGCGCAAGCAGTTCCTGGTGCGCGTGCTGAGGAGCGCCGAGATACGCGGCCTGCTGGCCGACAACCGCCTGGACGACGCCGAGACCTGCGCCCTCTCCTGGTTACGGAACGGCACCTCCCGCCCGAACGGAGCCTGAACGAAGCCCCCCCATGTGGCTTGCGAGGCCGATGAGGAGGAGCGTCGAGCCCAGCATTTCCGCCGTTTCCTCCAACCCCACGGACAGTTTCCAGGGAATGTAGTCGGCCCGGTTGGTGGCTTCGAAGGCGATGGCCGCGAACCACATAAAGAGCCCGGCGAACACCCAGAAGCGGGCCCGGCCGCCGGTGGCGCGCCAGAAAAACACCAGCAAAAAACCCGACGCAAGGGCGATGAAGGGCGCGTAGAACCAGAGCCACTCGTGCATCCAGTGAAAGGCCGGAGAATTCTGGAACAGCCCGGTGGCCCAGTCGCCGATCTCGTCGTGCACGCCGATGCACTCGTCCATCGACAGGTACAGGAACAGGGCGGCGATCACCGTCCAGCCGCGTCGGTCGGCTTCGGTCATCGCCTGATTGAACTCGCGGACGCCGAAGGCCGCCCAGGCGAGGGCGAACAGGAGCAGGGTGGAGAGGTAGGTGCCGACGCCGCGTTCGAAATCGAGATCCCACAGGGGGTGGTTGTGGGTCCCAAGGTGAATGTGGAGCAGGAAGCCCTCGAGTGCGATGAGGGCGGCCATGGCCCACGGCCACAGCGGCGAAACGAAGGCGCGCCAAAGGCCCGCCGTCCAGTGGTCCCGGCGCGTGGGATTCACCGCGGCGAGCAGCAAGAGCGAGACGAGCAGGCCGGCTAAGGGGTTGTTGAGTTTCCTTCCCGGGGCGTAGGGGATGAACTCCAGGCCGAGGTAGTGGCGAAGAACGATGACCACAAGCGCCAGGGCAAGAACGGCGGTGAGGGCCCACAGGATTTTTTCAATCAAGGCGTTCATGGCCGGGTTCCGGGTTTCCAGGGGGAAGTGTAATAGATTGGCTGAGAAAGGCAAGCTTTGCCTTTCCCTGTTTCCCGGACGCGGGCGGGGTGATAGAATAAATTGTTGTTCACGATTCTGGAGGAAAAAAAGTGGAAACGGTATTCATGGTCCTCGCCGGCCTTTTTGGCGTGGTGATGATCTGGCTTTTGCCCAAGTACGCCCGCTTCATTCACGAGCAGCCGAAGCTGCATCGCGAGGCGATGATGGAACGGGAAAAACAGCAGGGGGAGGCGAATAAAACGGACAGCGAGTGAGGTGATCATGTTGAACGCCGCCGACAGGTTCATCAGCCGTTATATCGACCGGTTCATCGCGGAAAACCAGGCCGGCCGGGATCTGGCCGGTCAACTGAAACAGGCGGGCGTGGGCCTTCTGCCGCTGGTGGACCACTGCACGTTGCGCACCCACGATGTGGACCGGCGCGCGCTGGAGGTGCTTGACCTCGGCTTTCGGCAGGACGAGGCCCTCGGCGTGCTCGAGTTCGAGAACTGGTGGGCCAGGGTTTACCGCAAGCCGGGCTATCCCGCCCTGTTCATCGACCAGGCGTTTGCCGGCGAGCGCGGCCGGGGCAGCCTCATTCCCGCCTGGGTGGACGCGCACGGCGACGAGCGCTTTCACCATATCGCCGTTCTCGTCGAAGACATCGAGGCCGCCGTGGCCGCGATGCAGGCGCGTGATATCGAATTCGCCGGCGAGATTATCGGCGACAGGGGGTCGGATCTCAGGCAGATCTTCACCCGCCCTGAGAAAAGGCTGGGCGAGGTGTTCACCGTCCTCGAGCTCATCGAACGCCATCATGGATACAGCGGGTTCCTGCCGCCCCAGGCCGAGGGGCTGATGCAATCCACCCGCGAATGAGGACGCATGATCGTCAAACGCGCGCCCGCCGAAATCGCCCCCTACCTTAAGGACGCCTCCAACTTCCAGGGCGGAAAGGCCGAGCAGGTCGTCATTCCGGAAACCCTTCAGGAACTCACGGACTTTCTCGCTTCGAACCATGGCCCGGTGACTATCGCCGGCGCCGGCACGGGGCTCACCGCCTCGCGCATTCCCTTCTCGGGAAGCGTCGTCTCGCTGGAGCGGTTCAACATGCTGGGCGAAGTTGAGGAGGGCGCCATCGAGACCGGGCCCGCGGTCAGCCTGGCGGCGCTGGAGGAGGCGCTTTTGGTCACGCCGTATTTTTATCCTCCTAATCCCACGGAATACCTTGCCTCGGTGGGCGGCACCCTCGCGACCAACGCCTCGGGCTCGCGCAGCTACAAGATGGGCGTCACGCGCGACCACGTCCTCGCCGCCGATGTGGTGCTCGCCGATGGCCGCCACACGCGGCTTGCGCGCGGCAAGACCATCGACCGGCCGCTAGAGCTTGACAACGGCAGCCGGATCGCGTTTCCGCCGGTGACATACCGGAGCCCGCCGTGCAAGAACGCCGCGGGCTACTACGTTCAGCCGGGCATGGACTGGCTGGATCTATTCATCGGCTCCGACGGCACCCTCGGAATCTTCACTCAGGCGCGCCTGAAACTCTCCCCCAGGCCGGCCGGCTTTCTTTCCGGCGTGCTGTTTTTCGACAGCGAGGAAGCCTGCTGGGAGCTGGTAATCAAACTGCGCGAGTCGCCGCCGAAAGGCATCGACCCGTGTTCGCTGGAATACTTCGATCACGGGTCGCTCCGGCGGCTTGGAAAGGCCTACGAGGCGATCCCGCCCCGGGCGCGGGCGGCGCTGTTCTTCGAGCAGGATGTGCCGCGTAAGGACGGGATGGACGCCTGCCTGGAGAACTGGGCCGACACCCTCACCCGGTTCGATGTGCTGCTGGACGATTCCTGGTTCGCCGAAAACCCGCGCGACGTGGCGCGCTTTCACGCCTTTCGCCACGCCATTCCGGCGCTCGTCAACGAGGAGAACAGCCGCCTCGGCCGGGTCAAGATCGGCACCGATTTTGCCGTGGCCGACAGGCACCTGGGCGAACTGATGGCGCTGTACAAGCGGGCGCTCGCGGAAAGCGGCCTCGACTACGTCATCTTCGGCCACCTGGGCGACAACCACCTGCACATCAACCTGCTGCCCGGCCCGGAAGAGATGGAACGCGCGCGCGCTGTTTACGCCGAGCTTGCCGGCCGCGTCCTTCGCCTGGGCGGCACCGTCTCGGCCGAGCACGGCATCGGCAAGCTCAAAAAGGAATACCTGGCGAAGATGGTTGGGCCCCGGGGCCTAAGCGACATGCGGGACATCAAGCGGGCGCTCGACCCCGCCGGGCTTCTCGGCCCGGGCAACCTGTTCTGACGGCAGGTTTCGCGCTTCGAATGATATTGACAGCCGGCAGGGCGGTGGATACACTTCCGGGAACCCTCTGGCGCCGATCCGGCCTTCTGGCGCCTCGGCCGGGTTTTTATAAGTGGAGACCACCGGCGATGCTGAATTCGTTCAAAATTCTGGTGCTCAACTACTCCTACGAGCCCTTGCAGTTTTGCAGCGCCAAGCGGGCCGTGGTCATGGTGATGTCCGGCCGCGCCGAGCAGGTGGAATGCGACGGTTACCGGATTCGCACCCCCAGCAGTTCCTACCCGCTGCCGGCGGTGATCCGCATTCTCAAGCTGGTCAAGCGCAACCGCAAGAGCCGCGTCGCCTTCAGCAAGAAGAACATCCTGCGGCGGGATAATTACACCTGCCAGTATTGCGGCATCAGCAAGCACCCGCTTACCGTCGACCACGTTCTGCCGAAATCCCGCGGCGGCAAGACCGACTGGTATAACGTGGTGGTGGCCTGCAAACCCTGCAACCTGAAAAAAAGCAACCGCACGCCGGCGGAGATGGGCATCTCGCTTCGCCGCCATCCCTCCCGGCCCGATTTGCAGTGGATGCATTTCACCGTGCCTTCGGGGCCCGAGTCGCACCTCAGGATCTGGAAAAAATATTTGCCCGAGCGCGTTTTCAGCCGCTACGCTGTCCACTAAAACCCCGTTCGGACCAGGCCCTAAGCCCATGGAGCCCATGTGAAACCGCAATCCCTCATCAAATTCATCAGCGAGGAGGAGTTCCTTTCGCTCGCGGACGAGCCCTGCAACAGCTTCTTTCATATTTACGATGGGTTCATCGCCTGCCTCAACGAAGGCCGGGATATCAACCGCAAATTCTATTCCGATCTGATGATCCAGGCGGAGCATCTCGAAAGTTTTCTCGACGGCCACGGGGCGAGGGAGAACAAGCGCTGGGCGTTTTTCAGCGAATACGTCGCCTCCATCCGCAACCTCGGCATCAGCGCGTTTTACTTCAAGCACGTGCTCGACCGTTACCCGTATTACAACCTGCGCGATGACGACGAGGCGCGGCAGTCCTTTTTCGCCGAAGCGGAAAAGACCCTCGTGTTTCTCAACCAGGCGATTTCAAACCTCTACCAGGAAACCCGCGCCAATGGCCAGGCCATCGGCTTAAACCCGCCCGAGGGCGCATCCTGCCCGCGCCATACCTCCGAGCTGGAATCCAACAAGCGGCTGCCGCGCAATATCAGCGAGGATGAGGTGCGCGATGAGGAGGAGAGCATCATCGACCTGTGCGACAAGGTCAAAAAGGTGGCGGCGATGATGCGGGATATCCCCCTGCCCGAATCCGGCGACAAGCGGGAGCTCATCCGGTGGGTGCCCTCCCGGCTCAATGAGAAAAAGACCCGCATGTTTCAGAACCTCGTGCACAGCGTGCAGTCGGAATTCGACACCTACGTAAAAAACACCCGGCTGGAGCACGAGCACGGCCAGCTCAAGGTGCTGCGCGGCAACATCTCCGCCTGCCTGCATCTCCTCGAAGGCATCCTCTGGATGTGCCACTTCTACGAGCGGCACGAGGACGAAATCCGCCACAGCGAGTGCAAGCGCAAGATCGCCCTCATGGTCGACAAGTACGAGATACTCGACCGCGTCTTTCACTTCGGCCTGCGCTACAGCATCTATTTCATCAGCAAGGCGTACGAGGTGGCGGAGGAGGTGCTGCAAATTTTCGTCAAGACCGTGCGCGCCGAGATCCCCGTGCCCAAGCCCCTCGGCTTCCACGCGCGGCCTTCGACTTACGTTTCCCTGATCGCCCGCCATTATGATGAGGATCTGTTCATGATCCTCGACGGCGAAAAAATCAACGCCAAGTCGGTGATGAGCCTGTTGCAGGCCGGCGGCATGATCGCCGACAAAGGTTACGAGCAGGTGGTGTTCGAGGGCAGCAGCCAGATGATCGAGGACATCAAGACCCTGGCGCGCCACAATTACTGCGAAAACGGCGAAATCCCGAGAAGCCTCGGCTACCTGCGCGAAGCCAAAAGCGGCGGCTGAGGCGGGCCCGAACCATTCATGACGGATAACGAGATTTACGACGTCGTCGACGGGGACAACCGCGTCACCGGCCAGGCCACGCGGCGCGAAATTCACGATAAGGGCCTTCTTCACCGCTCCGTGCACACCCTGGTGTTCGACGAGGAGGGGCGGCTTTTCCTGCAAAAGCGATCCGCTCAAAAGGACGAAAACCCCGGCCTGTGGGACACCTCGTCCGCCGGCCATCTCGACAGCGGCGAGGGGTACCCGGAAGCCGCGCGCCGCGAGCTCAAAGAGGAACTCGACATCGACGAGCGGCCGAAGCCGGTCGTGAAGCTCGCCGCCTGCTGGGAAACCGCCTGGGAGCACGTCGAGGTGTTCGCCTGCACCACCGTCCAGCCGATTCGCATCGACCCTGGCGAAATCGCCGAAGGCCGCTATTTCACCCTCGACGAAATCGCCCGCGCCATCGCCGAGACACCGGACCGCTTCACTCCCACCTTTCGCCTTATTTTCCCCTTCGTGCTTGCTAGCCGGTGATTTTTTGGCGCGTGCGCCGAATCGACTCTTTTCCCCTCAAGAATAATCGCCATCCTCCGCTAGGAAAAGAACAGACCCACGATCGATCAAGGAGGACCCCATGAGGATTTCCGGCAACGAAGGAATCAAGGGAGCGGAACCCGCTCGCTCGGTGGACAGGGTGTCCGCCGACCCGGGGGTTTTGAGCGTGTTCGAATCCGGCCAGAATTCCGGCGCGCCCCGGCAGCCGGTTTCCCGCCGCGGTTTCGTGCTGCGCCAGGGCGACAAGCGGCGAAACCCCGGGCGGGGCGCGCTGCCGGTGAACCGCCGGTCGGCCCGTCCGCGCCTGAACGTCCAGACGCACGATGTGGTGATCATGGCCATCGAGAAAGTTCCCGGCATGGCGATGGAATGGAGCGAGGGGCAGGCGGTGGTGGTCCAATCCGTTCCGGGCGGCCGGAACGCCCAGGCGAAAGCCATCAAGACAGCGCCCGAGGACAACGCCGATTACGTCCTGCACCTGAGCCCGCCGCGCTGAGTTTCACCTCGCCCCGCCGCCCTCAGGTTGATGTATAATGAGTTATGTGCCGATTGCCGCCATATGGCCCGTCTTTTGCGCGGACGCTGCCGCTTCAAGCCGCGTTGCTCCTTCTTCTCGCGATTCTTGCCTTTCCCCGGGCCGCCGTTTCGGCCGAGCAGGGCCTCGATATCTTCAATTCCCTGGAGGCGTTTCCCGTCGAGCCGCTGTCGGGAAAGGCGGGCCTCGTCAACTTGGAGGCCCTGAGCGACGAGGAGCGCCCAGAAGCTCTCGCGCAATACCTGAATGCCCTCAAGGCCAGCCGCAAGCAGGAGGAGAAAAACCTTCTCGCTCTCGCCGTCGCCGTGCTCCAGCGGCAAATGGGCCAGCCCGAACGGGCGATCCAGACCCTGGACCGGGACGTCGTCGGCAATTTTATTTTGCAGGACCACCTGCTCGACGAGAAGGCGCGTTCCCTCATGGCTCTCGCGCAAAGCGATTACGCGGAAAATAAATTCCGCTCCGCCGCTTCTCGGGCGCACCAGGCCATCGACCTGCGTTTCGAGGTTTTCCGGCAATATCCTGACAGCCCCTTCGGGCCGCTGATCGCCGGGGAGCTGGCCTGGGCGGAACGTTTTCTGGGGGACGTTTATTTTCTCGAAGGCAATTACAAGGCGGCGTGGCAAACCTACCGGCGCGCCCTGATGCGTGAGTTCGACGAAAACGAGGAGCACCGCATGGAGGTGAACCTGGCGCTGGCCGACACCTACGCCGCCGCCGGCGAATACCGGGACGCCGCCGACATCTACGCCTTTCTTGAGAAGCGATACGATTCGCCCCAGGTGCGGGAGCGCGCCGCGGAATTTTTCCAGAAATACACCGATACGCTTGCAGAGCTCAAGCAGGCTGTGGAGGCGCCGGAGCCAACGGAGGCGAAAGAGGAGGCCGGGGAGGGCGAGGTGAGGTTCGCCAAGCCCAGGGTGAGAAAGCCGCACGCGGTGAAGAACGGGCCGCTGTCGCCCAGCGACGAGGGCCTCAGGGAGTTCTACCAGGCCCTCGCTGAAAACGACCTGCCCCGCGTGCTCGACCTTGGCTACCAGGTGCTAATGAGGATCCCCGGCAACGAGGAAACCCGGCACATGATGGAGCCGCTCAACCGGCAGATCATCATCTACCTGAGGACCCGGCCGTGGGACAGGCGGGTGGAGCGGATCGTCGAACTCTATACGGTGGGCGATCTCAACAGCATGGGGCACAGGCTGTGGGGCAGCGGCCTCTCCACCCACGCCGGCAACCTGTTCGAGACCATCCTCAAAAGGCATCCGCTGGAAGTGGAGGAATGCCACAAGGCGCTTTTTTTCCTCGGCCGCATCTGGGAGGACAAGGGCAATGGCCCGCGCGCGCTCCTTTACTACAAGCGCCTAATCCAGGAATACGATTTCGGCCCCTACACCACCGACGCCCGTTTCAAAGTGCCCTGGATCGAACGCCTCGAGGGCCGTTATGCCGAAGCGAAACAGCACTTCGAGGAACTTATTGAATTTCAGGAGTCCTCCACCTTCGACAAGCTCCGGCTCGCCTACCCCAACGCCGACCCCTATAAAACGGCGGCGCGCTTCTGGCTGGGGGAAACCGAGGCCGCCCTCGGCGACGGCGAAGCCCGCGCGAACCACCAGCGGGTTCTGGTGGAGGAGTCCCCCCTCGACTTTTACGGCATCTACAGCCATGAGGCCCTCGGGCTGGATCTGAAGGCCTTTCTCACCCGCGAAGAGGGGCAGACGGTCGCCGAGCGCAAGTTCGGCCTGGGCGAGGTGGAGAGAAAGCGCCTGAGGCGCGCGGAAAGCCTGATCGCCGCCGGGCTGCCGGGGCGCGCCCGCTTCGAACTGGAGGAGGTGGACGGCCAGCGCGGCAACCCGGCATTCATGTTCTACGTTTCGCGCCTGCTCGAGCGCGCCGGCGCGTTCCAGCGCGCCATGAGTCTTTCCTGGTCCATCGCCCGCGAGAAAAACCTCGACCGCCTGTCGAAGGACCTCGCCGAAGGCCTGTTTCCGCCCGCCTACCTGGACAAGGTGAAGAGCGCGGCCACCAAGCACAACCTGGACCCGCTGTTTGTGATTTCGCTGATCCGCCAGGAAAGCGCGTTCGAGCCGTCGGCTGTTTCCAGCGCCAATGCCGTGGGGCTGATGCAGCTGATGCCGGGCACCGCGGCGCACCTGGCGCGCTCGCGCCTCGCCTCGGCGCCTACCGAGGAGGATTTGCAGAACCCCGCCACCAACATCGAACTGGGCACCGACTACTTGAACAGCCTGCTCGGCACCTTCGGCGGCAACCTGGTGCACGCGCTGGCGGCCTACAACGCCGGCCCGCGCAAGGTGCGATCCTGGCTCAATATCAGGAAGGCGCTTGGCCCCCTCGAATTCATCGAAAGCATCCCGTATAATGAAACCCGCAACTACGTGAAGCAGATTCTCAGGAACTACGCCATTTACCAGGCGCTCTACAAAGCCGGGGCGGCGCGGCCGATAAAAGACCTGTTGACTAAACCGGGGGGTTGACTAATAATCATCTTGTTGATTTTTAAAGGAAATCTTCGATGAGACCCGTTGCCGACAAAGCCCCACCCGCTGCCCACCGGCGAAACCAGGAGGAAAAACCGCTATGACGCCGTTCGACATCGCGGTCATCGTGATCCTGGCGCTTTGCCTCGTCTACTCCGTGTTTCGCGGGCTGGTGAAGGAGATTTTTTCCCTGCTCGCGGTGGTCGGCGGTTTCTTCATCGCCCTCAATTACCAGGACAAGCTGGGCGAGTCCCTGGCCGGCGTCATCAGGGATGCGACGCTGGCCTCGGCTCTCGGGTTCGGCATTCTGTTCGTCGCCTCGCTGGTCGGCATCACGCTGGTGGGAAAGTTGATCCGCACCCTGCTGCACTCCGCGCCGGGGTTTTCCACCGCCGATCGCCTGTTGGGCGGCGCAGTGGGCCTCTTGAAGGGATTGATCCTGATCCTCATCCTGTTTTATCCGTTCCGGTTCTTTCCCGACCTGGGCAAGGAGCTGACCCGCGATTCCCTGTTTGAACCGTACATCCGCGAGGCGTCGGCCTACGTCGGGCAAACCCTGGAAGGGGCGCCGGCGGTTAAGGAAATGCCCTCGGTGAGCTTCGATTCGGTGAAACAGGGCCTGGAGAAAATGCGCGATATCGGCAAGAACAATAAAGACCTCAAGTGGAAGACGAGGCGCGAGATCGAAGCGCAGGATCTGAGCGGCGGCGAGGAAAAGACCGCCCCGCAGGACAACTACACCAAGGAAGACAAGAAAAAACTGCAGGACATTCTTCTCTCCGTCGATAAGGACCAGTAGCCGGCGCACCGGCCGGCACCCACGCCATAAGCACAAAAATCAATTTGAACGGCGCCATCGAGGACACGGCGTCCATCTCGGTGTTCGACCACGGTTTC
>QJWD01000204.1 GCA_003235465.1 Nitrospirota bacterium
GAAGTTGATCACATTTTTCATCTGCGTGCTCCCGGGCCGAATACAGTTGTTCTATTGAAATAGGGGTCGATCGCTCAGGCGGGCCATCGAAGGCAAAAAGGTTGCCGGTCAAAAAGCAGTATGTTACTATACCGCCATTCGCCCCACATGGTTTTCTTTGGATTTTCCTGGAGCTATTATAACGATTGGCCGGCGCGGGCGCGCTCGTTTTTGAGCCCCGAAACGCCATTTGAATTTCCTGCCGCATTTCCGGCTTGGAACAACCCCTTTAAATCAGGAGCTTGATATGGCTGGCGGAAAAGTGGTCACGGTTTCCGACGATGAATTCGAAGCGTCCGTGCTTCAAAACTCAAAACCCGTCCTGCTGGATTTTTGGGCCGAATGGTGCCAGCCTTGCAAAATGCTCGCCCCCACGGTGGAAGAGATCGCCGGGGAGTATGAGGACAAGGTGCTGGTCGGCAAGCTGAACGTGGACGACAACCCAGGCACTGCCACCAAGTTCGGCATCCGCGGCATTCCCACGCTGCTGTTTTTCAAGGATGGAAAAGTGGTTCAGCAGCTGGTGGGCGTCAAATCCAAGGCCGAGATCAAGAAAGTCATCGAAGAAAACCTTCTGGCCTCCGCATAAGCGAGGTCCCGGCCACCCTGGCCGGGCAGGAGGCGGCCGAGCGGGAAAAACAATGGGGGCGTCCCGCGCCCCCGGTGCTTAGGCCCTATATACCCAAATCCCCCAACCTGGCGATGGCGGCATCACCGCGTTGACCTGTGCCCAGCCCCATCATCATCGCGCCATTCTCGAAAACGATTTGGCTCAGGAGCCCGCGGATTCGTAGACCGGCCGAAGACCCAGGCTCTCGATCATCGCGATATCCTTTTTCGGGTCCTGGCCCTTGGTGATGAGGTAATTGCCGCCGAGGATGCCGTTGGCCCCCGCCGCGAACAGGCCCTCCTGCTCGTCCTGGAACACCTCCTCGCGGCCGCCGCAGACGAACAGGTCCATTTCCGGCATCACCAGCCTGAGAAGCGCGATGGACCGAAGCGCCTCGGTCGCGTCCATCACCTGCAAATGGTCCAGGCCGGTGCCCTCGATGGGCTTGAGGAAGTTGATGGGGAACGAGTGGGTCTTCATGTCCTTGATGTCGAAGGCCATCTCCACGCGCTGGCCGTGGCTTTCCCCCATGCCGAAAATGCCGCCGACGCACACCTTGAGCCCGGCTTCGCGGGCGTTTTCCACTGCCCTGACCTCGTCCTGGTAACTGTGGGTCGAGACGATTTTTTCGAAATGGCTGGCGGCGGTTTCCAGGTTGTGGTGGCAGCGGTCGAGGCCCGCGGCTTTCAGTTCCTTCAGGTGCTCCACCTGCATGAGGCCGAGCGAGCAGCAGACCTCGAGCCGGGTTTCGTTCTTGATGCGGCGAATCGCCTCGATAACCCGGTCGAGCTCCTGCCTGTCGTTCAAGGCGGTGCCCGAGGTGACGATGGAAAACTCGTTCGAGCCGAACGCCTCGGCCTCCTTGGCGGCGCGGACGATTTCGTCCACATCCATCAGGCCGTACTCGGGGCTCGAGGTTTGAAACGACGCCGACTGGCCGCAGAACGAGCAATCCTCCACGCAGCGGCCGGATTTGGCGTTGACGATGGAGCAGATCTTGACGTCCTGGCCCTTGAATTTTTCGCGGATGCGCGTGGTGCCCTCGAACAAAAGCTCGAGTTCGTCGCGGGAGAAGGTTTCAAGCAGGAGCGCCTGGTCGCGGGTGATGCCTTCCCCGGCGAGGGCGCGGTCCACCATGCTGTCGATCAGTTCTTTTCTCATAGAGCCTTCGGGTTCGGGTTATGCCGACGATTATATATCCTTTAGACCGCTCGCGGCTAATCATATTTGAGCAAGCCCTCAAGGTCCTCAACGCGCGTGACCGGCTTCTGGCAGACTCCCCTCCGGCAAACGTAGGCGGCCGCCTGTCCGTCCACGGCGGTCTTGCCCTTGAGGAGCGGGATGTCTTTCGCCTCCGCCCGGCCGGCGGGGGCGTAGGCGAACACCGCGTTGGGGAAGAAGCCGCCGCGAATGAACTTAAGCATCGCCTCCGTCGAGGGGTATTCCTCGGGCCCGACCACCGCCACCTCCTTCACCCCCCCGAGGTAAAGGTGCAGCGCCTGCATCATGGCGGCGGAGTTCAGGCCGTATTCCATCAGCTCGTCGTGAAAGGTGAGAAACACCCGTTCCGCCCGCGCCAGAAGATCCGCGTCCTGGAGATAGGCGGAGAGCCTGAGCAAAAGGAGGGCGGCGCCGCTGTTGCCCGAGGGTTCGACGCCGTCGTAGCCGCTCACCTGGCGGACGATGAGGTTCTCGGCGTCGCTCGCGGTTTCGTAGTAGGCGCCGTCGGCTGAGAACTTGTCCTCGATGCGCATAAGCAGGCCCTGCGCGTGGCGGATGTAGCCCGCGTCCCACGTCGCCTCGTATAGGTCCAGGCAGGCCGTGGCGATGGCGGTGTAGTCGAACAGGTAGCCGTCGTAGCGGGCCTCGCCGTCGCGGTAGCGTCTTAAGAGTTTGCCTTCGGGCGTGGCGAGGCGGGTGAGCACGAAATCCATCGCGCGTTTCGCCTGTCCGGTGCGGTGCGCGTCCCCGAACACGCGGCCGGCCTTCGCCATGGCGCTGATCATGAGCCCGTTCCAGGAGGTGAGGATTTTATCGTCGAGGAGCGGCCTCACCCGCTTGCTTCTCGCCTCGAGCAAAAGCGCCCGCGCGTGGTCGATCTCCTGGTTCACCAGGTCGCGGTCGAGGCCGAGCTCCTTCGCCAGCGTCTCCGGCCTGCGCGTGAGGTGAAGGATGTTCTTGCCCTCGAAATTGCCCGCCTCGGTGATGTTGTAATAGGGCGCCGCCACCGACGCGGTTTTGCGGCCGAGGAGTTTTTCCACCTCCGCCAGCGTCCAGGCGTAGAACTTTCCTTCGACGCCCTCGCTGTCCGCGTCTTCGGCGCTGTAGAAGCCGCCGTCGGGCGAGGTCATGTCGCGGTCGATGTAGTGAAAAAGGTCGTTGGCGTATTCCTTGAACAAAGTTTCGCCGGTGACCTGGAAGGCCTCGGTGAGGGCGGAAGCGAACAGCGCGTTGTCGTAAAGCATCTTCTCGAAATGCGGCACCCGCCAGCGGTAGTCGGTGCTGTAACGCGACAGGCCGCCGCCGATCTGGTCGTAGATGCCGCCGTTTTTCATGGCCATGAGCGTGTTCTTCACCATCGCCAGGCTGTGTTCGTCGCCAGTGCGGTGGTGGTGCCGAAGCAGGAGAGACAGGCCCATCGAGGGTGGAAACTTGTTCGCGGGCTGGAATTTGAAGCCGTGGTGGAGCGGGTCGTAATGGCTTTTGAACAGGCTCTGCGCTTTGTCCTCGCCATCGAAACTGAGAAGGCCGGGGGAGCCGGCAGGCGTCTCGCGGGTCGCCGATTCGCGGATGGCGTTCACCAGCGCCTGGCCCTGCCTCACCACCTTGTCGTGCTCGTTCTTCCAGGTGTCGGAAAGAAAGTTGAGGACGTCGCCGAACGAAGGCAGGTTGAAGCGCCTGGTCGGCGGGTAGTAGGTGCCGCCGTAGAACGGGATGCCCTCGGGGGTGACGAACACGTTGAGCGGCCAGCCGCCCTGCTGGCCCAGGCTCTGCACGGCCTTCATGTAGATGCTGTCGATGTCCGGCCTCTCCTCGCGGTCGACCTTGATGCTGACGTAGTTCTCGTTCAGCAGGCGGGCGAGCGCCGGGTCCTCGAACGATTCGCGTTCCATCACGTGGCACCAGTGGCAGGTGGCGTAGCCGATGCTCACCAGCACCGGGAGGTTCTTTTCGCGGGCGAGGCGAAACGGTTCCTCGCCCCAGGGGTGCCAGTTGACCGGGTTGTGCGCGTGCTGCAGGAGGTAGGGGCTCTTCTCGTTCGCCAGCTTGTTGGTGTAGGGGTGCTTCGACATTGTCTGCGTCCGGGCTGGGGCCTGGCCAGCGCCTGGAACCGCTCGAAAAAGTCGGGAAAGGATTTTTCCACCGAGCGCGGGTTCTTGATTTTGACGCCTTGAATCCCGAGCCCCGCCACCGCGAAGCTCATCGCCATGCGGTGGTCATTGTAGGTTTCGATTTCCGCTCCCCGGTAGCTTGCGGGGTGGACGGTGATGGAATCCGCCCCCGCTTCCACCCGCGCGCCCAGGCGCGAGAGTTCCTGCCGGAGAGCGTGGATGCGGTCAGTCTCCTTGATGCGCAGGTTGGCGATGCCGTCCATGGTCGTCGGCCCTTCGGCGAACAGGGCGACCACCGCAAGCGTCTGCACCACATCGGGCATGCCGTTCATGTTGATGCGGATGCCCTTCAGGCGGCCGCCGCTCAGGCGGATTTCGCTGGCGGTTTTCTCCACCCGGCAGCCCATTTGCCCGAGCGCCTCGAGCAAACCCCGGTCTCCCTGGACGCTCTCGGGATTGAGCCCGGTGAGCGCCACCGTGCCGCCGGCCACCGCTGCCGCGGCAAGGAAATACGAGGCGCTCGACCAGTCGCCCTCGACGGTGTAGTCGCGCGCCCGGTAGGCCTGGTTGCCGCGCACGCGGAAGGTCTGGTAAGTCGCATTTTCCACATTCACGCCGAAAGCCCGCATGATGTCTAGGGTGATGTCGGCGTAGGGCTTGGAGGTGAGCTCGCCCAGGATGTGGATCGTCGTGTCGGCCTTGAAGTAGGGCGCCGAGAGCAGGAGCGAAGTCAGGTACTGGCTGCTCTTGTCGCCCGCCAGCAGGACCTCGCCGCCAGCAACGCCGCCGCCGTGAATCTCGAGCGGCGGGCAGCCGTTGTTCTTGATCGAGCGTGCATCGACATGCATCTGCCTCAGGCAATCGAGCAGGTCGGCGAGGGGCCGCTCCTGCATGCGCTCGTCGCCGTTTAGGCGGGTGACGCCCTCTGCCAAGGCGGAAAACGTCGTGAGAAAGCGCATGGTGGTGCCGGCGTTGCCGACGAAAATCTCCCTTTCCGGCGCGCGCATCACCCCGCGTTTGCCGGTCACCAGGAAATCGTCGCCATCTCTTTCGACGGGAATGCCGAAGGCCGCGAGCGCCTCGCTCATGTAGCGGGTGTCGTCGCTATGCAGCGGGGACCGAACGCGGCACGGGCCGTCGGCCAGCGCCGCGATAAGCAGGGCGCGGTTGGTGTAGCTCTTGGAAGCGGGAATCGCCACCCTGGCGTTCAGGTTATGTGCGGGATGAATTTCAATCACAGCGGCCCCGAAGGTGCGGGATTTTTCTGAGAGCGATCACTATAGCACAATCGCCGGAGCCGGGAGCGGTGCGATAAGCCCGCTTGGCGGCCTTTTATCCCGCCGGGCCTTCTTTTCCCTGCGCCCAGGCGTTGCATAGGGTAATATGGAAGAGCTGAACCGTGGCCCGCAAGCAGGCGGTGGCCTTTTAGGCGAAGCCAGGTACCAGCCCAGAAGGAGAAAAATCCCCTCCATGACGATCCGTCTGCCCATCCTGTTTGCCTTGCCGCTGGCTTATTTTCTCTTTCGCATCGGGCAATACGGCCTGTCCATCGACACCGA
The DNA here is from genome assembly GCA_003235465.1 of Nitrospirota bacterium. The sequence continues at coordinate 5,541 of QJWD01000204.1, forward strand.
TGAATGGGGGATACTGAACGCCAGCCGGCAGATCCTTTCCGGCAATTATCTTGCGGGAGACCCGAACAAGACCCTCGAGCTTGTTCTCGGCCTGATCCCGGCCTATTTCAACCGGCCGATGCTGTTGCCCATCCTGACTTCGATCATTGGCGCCGCCACCTGCCTCGCGGTTTATCTGCTGGTGCACGAACTCACCGAAGACCGGCAGGCGGCTCTCCTCGCCTGGGGCATGCTGCTCCTCTCGCCCGTGCTCTACTGGCAGGTGATCGTCGCCAACAGCGTCGCCGTCATGAGCGGCCTTGTCGTCGTTGCGGTTTATTGCTTGTCGCTCGGGAGAATCCGGCAGGGCGCGGTCTGGATGGCTCTCGCCGAACTGTCCCGTCCCGAGCCGTTTTTCGTGTTTCCCTTTCTGGTTTTCTATTTTACCTGGCTTTTAAGGAATGGCGAGATCGACTGCCGCGATCTGCTCTTTGCAGTGACGGTCCTCTGCCTGCCGCTATTATGGTGGCTCGGGTTCACCTTCCTTCGATCCGGCAGTTCGCTCACCGGCCTGACCCTGGCGATGAATTACGGCAAGGCGGTGACTTCCGAACACGGGTTCCTGGCCTTTCCCCAGGTGATCCTGAGAATAATCCAGGACCATTACATGACCCCGGCCGCCCTGGGTGTTGCGCTGTTGGGCGTCCTGTGCCTGCTGCCCTCGGTCGGGCGTTACGTCTACGTCTACGGGGTCCTCCTGTTCACGGTGCTCGGGTACTGGGCTCTGGTGGCGCTGGGCACGGCGATGCAGGAGCGCTTTCTGCTGCCGATCCATATATTTCTCCTGGTGTTCTCCGCTGGCGCATACGCCCTCGCGTGCGAGCGGTTGTCCGCCTTTAAAGGCAGTTTCTTTCGCGGCGCCGTGCCGCCGCTCCTCGCCGCCGGCCTCCTGGTCCTTAACCTGAATTTCAATGGCTACCTCCGGGTCGACCGGATTCTCACCTTTCACAACGGCTTCAGCAACGACCTCCCGCGCGTGGCAACGCTCCTCAAGGAGAACCAGGGCAAAGAAGACGCCCGCCTCGTCCTGATATCGGCCCGCCGGGTGGCGCGGCTGACCTACCTTCTTGGCGACGCGAGCGCCCGCTTCACCTTCGTCACCTTTCGCGGCCTCTATTCCAGCGGCGAGGACCTGAGCCGCCGGCCCATCGCCTGGGTGGTGTACGCGCCGGAGGACCTCTACCCGGTCAAGAGCGCATTTAACGCCATGGAGATGATGACCCCCGAAGGCCTGAAGCGCCAGGGGGTGAGTATCGAGCAAACCTGGCCCGTATCCGAGCACACCCGGCTCATTCGGCTCGTTCGCTGAACGAGCGGCACTTGTTATGCCCAGGGCTTTTTGATATGATCGCGCAAAAGAACACCCCCATTTGCATGGACCAAGCAGCGGTTTTTTAGGCATTTGCGCATCTTATGAGCGAGAATAAACAGTCCCTCTGGTACCGGCTGTGGGGGCACAAGTCGGAAGCGGAAAAGAAGCGGATCAAGTCTTACATCCCCCTCTTGCTCTATACCTTCGGCTTTGCCTACGGGGTGATCTACCTGTCCATCCTCAACACGGTGAACCGGAACAAGGTGGGGACCACGGTTAAATCCTGGTTCGGGGGGGATCGGCCCGAGGTGACCGCCGCCCGCGAGCAGGAAAAACGCGAGGTTAAAGAAAGCTTCGATTTAATCAGGAAGCGGGTTTCCGGCGGCCGCTAGTCCGGGGCTGACGGGGCGGAGGAGAGGAAGGAACGATGAGGCGACTGGTGTACATCTTCAACCAGCTTTACCTGTTTTCGCTCGCCCTCTGGGTGGGCGGCATGTTTCTTCTCGGCATCTTGGTTGAGATCGTGGTTCGCGTCACCCTCAAGGAAGACCCCCTGACCGGCAGCCTGATCATGAACCGCATCATGGACATTTACAACGTCCACATCGTGTACACCTGCATCGGCGTGATGCTGGCGGCGGAAGGGGTGAAATATCTCGTCGGCAGGTATTCCCGCGCGCCTCTAGCGGCCCGGGTGGTCACCAAGCGGCGTTATACGCGCGAGGTGGTGCTTGCCGTCATGGTGGTGCTGGCGATCTACATGGGCAGCGTGCTCAGGCCCGAAATGCACGAGGTCGACAAGCTGAAAAAGGCCAACCCGTCGGACCAGAAGCTGCAAATCCAGTTCGACCGGTTCCACTCCAAATTCACCTGGATTTATTCCATCAATATGATTCTGGGTTTGTCCTTGTTCTATATTCACGGCAAGGAAATGGCCCGCTTTCGGGATGATCCTCCGGCCGCCTGAGGGCCGGGGAGAGCGCTGCATTTTCCAACATTCTATCGATTGATGTCGACCAGCTGGCCAAGCGTTTTATTGATCCCGATGTTGTGGGCGTCTATTCTCACGGGCGGGCCCGCGCCCGCGAACGCCATGCACGCCGGCTCCGCGCATGATGGCGGAGCCGCCCATGAACCGCCTTCCATAAGGGGCGATGATTTTTCCGCCATGGCGAGGGTGCCCGGCGGGGCGTTTCGCCGCGGTTCCAGCTTCGAACAGAACAAGGTCCACTTCTCCATGTGCCGAAAGGTGGACAAGAACTGCCGGTTCTGGTGGTTCACCGACGAATTCCCGAGCAAGATGGTGGAAGTCGATGCGTTCTGGATCGATATCTACGAGGTGACCAACGAGAAGTACCTGGAGTTCGTTCTCGCCACCGGTCATCGGCCGGCGCTCGACGACACCTGCGAGACCGACGCCTGCCGCGAGGGCAACCTCTGGCAGGGCGCGTCGTTTCCCGAGGCCATCCGCAAGCAGCCGGTGACCCAGGTGAGCTGGCACGACGCCCATGCCTACTGCCAGTGGCGGGGCAAGCGCCTGCCGACGGAGGCGGAGTGGGAAAAGGCGGCGCGCGGGACGCGCGGCCGCATGTACCCCTGGGGCGACGATTCGCCCGAGGGCCGCGCCACCTACCAGCGGAAATGGCAGGGCGTAAACACCATGACCGACGTCGGGCATTACCCGGGCGGCGTGTCGCTGTATTCGGTGCACGACATGGCGGGCAACGTCTGGGAATGGGTGGACGACTGGTATCACAAGAATTATTACGCCCGCGGAACCAAGATCAACCCCAAGGGCCCGGCGAGCGGCAAGTTCAAGGTGGTGCGTGGCGGCTCCTGGGTCAACTTTGCAGACAGCCTGCGCAGCGCCTTCAGGCGATGGAGCCTGCCGGACGTGCGCTTCAACGACACCGGCTTCCGCTGCGCCCGGGACGACCCGAAGCACGAGCACCACTACGATGAATAAACCTAACCGCACCGGCGAGCTCAGCGAGGAAGAGAAAGAGCGGCTGAGGCCCTACATCTCCGACGTGGACGCGAGCGTGTTCACCATTCGCAACCTCAACCCCGAGGTCATCGGCGCGGCGCTTGCCCGCTACAGCCGCGCCCCCACCGGTTTCAAGGAAACCGTGGTGCGCGAATTCCTCAACCCAGACGGAACGCCCAACGAGGTCAAGGGCACCGAACTCATCGACCGCGTGGTGAACAAGTTCGGCGACGAGTCGGTGGCGGAGCTCGCGGTGGCGCCGCTTTGCATCGAGGAAGTCTCCAACCTGATGACCAAGATCATCGAGGATTGCCGCATCGGCGGTTCGCCCATCGAGGAATCCACCCGCTACGTGCTTTACGACGAGAAGCGCAACGGCTGCTGGCGCTACCTCCGCCCGCGCTCCATTCTCGAATCGGGGCTGGGCGAGCGGTTTGTCGAGACGATGGACTTTCTGTTCGAGACCTACGCCGGGCTCGTGGAGCCGATGCAGGCGCTGTTTCGCCGCCGGCTTCCCGAGGACACGTTCACCATCGAAGTCGAACGCGAGGGCGGCGTGGTGAAGGCCGCCCCCGCCGAGCTTAAGGCAGATGGCGAACGGCGCGCGCACCGCATCGCCTACGGCTTCACCATTCGAAGCGCCGCCTGCGACGTCATCCGCTGCATCCTGCCCGCCGCCACCCAGGCCAACCTCGGCATCGTGGGCAACGGCCGCTTTTACACCGGCCTGATCTCCAAACTGCTGACCCACGAACTGGGCGAGGCGCATGCGCTTGCCGCCGACATTCAGCAGGCCCTCGGCACGCAGATCCCCACGTTCATCAAGCGCGCCGAGCGCAAGGACTACCTGGCCAGCATCGACCGTGGCATGCGCCGTCTTTCGGAAGAACTGTTCAAGGGCGTTGCCATCGAAAAGGCGGCGGAGGTGGAGCTTTTGCCCGAGGCGGGCGGCGAGCCCGCCGTCGACCTCATTGCCAGCATGGTTTTTCCCTATGTCCGCCACCCCACCGCGCAGATCCGCCGCGTGGTGCGCGCCCTCCCCGAGGACACGCGGCGGGAGATTTTCGCCACCTACATCGGCAAGCGGGAAAGCAAGCGCGACAGGCCGGGGCGGGCGCTTGAGCACGGCTACCCCATCGAGTTCGACGTCATCGCCGGATTCGCCGAATACCGCGACCTGCAGCGTCACCGCATGCTCACCCAGCAGCGGCAGGACCTGGGCGTGGAGCTCGGCTACTCGGTGCCGGAGGAGATCGGCGAGATCGGCCGCGAAGCCATCGTGCGCGAATGTTTCGAGCGCACCGAAGCCCTGCATGGCGACCTGCACAAGGCCGGCATGCACCAGGAAGCCCAGTACGCCACCCTGTTCAACCACTTCATCCGCTGGAACGTGGGCATGAACCTGCGGGAACTTGGTCACTTGACCGAGCTTCGCACGCAGAAGGCGGGCCACCCCAAATACCGGCGCACCGCGCAGCTCATGGCGCGCCTCTACCTGAAGCGCCACCCGGAAATGGAGCCCGTGCTCAGGTTCGTCGATCACAACGATTACGACGGCGGCATCACCCGCGCCGAGCAGGAGGCGAGGACGGCGAGAAAAAGCCTCGCCACCGGCGTGTTCGACGATATGGACTGATCCCCCCTTTGCCGCGTGCGAGGGAACCGCACAGGCTGACACCGTAAAAGAAAACAAGAGTAGATATAGAGGGACGGCCAGGGGGTTGCTATGACTGGTTTCCGTGGATGCGTTATGCCGGGGGAACCGCTTAGGAAGGGCGGAATCCCCCACCCAGGTTCATGGGGGCCTGGGCCGGGGAGTTCCAATGAAGAAAGCGATTAGCCCTC
>QJWD01000219.1 GCA_003235465.1 Nitrospirota bacterium
CCACCACCACGGCGCTTCGGGCGTTTTTGCTCTTGATCCAGGCGTCGATCGCGAGCATGTCGGGAATCGTGCGCAGGGTGAAATGCCCGGCCCGGCCGATGCCGGGAATGCCCGCGGGCACAAGCGGCGAAGCCCCGGTGGAAAGAATCAGGGCGTCGTAGCTTTCAAAATATGTCTTACCGGCGGTTTCCACTTCCACCCGGCGGGCTTCGCGGTCGATGGCCACCACCGTCGAATTCACGCGAACGTCCAGGTTGTAGCGCGTGCGAAGGCCCGCCGGCGTTTTGACCGACAGATCTTCCTGATCCTCGATCTCGCCGCCCAGCCAGTAGGGCAATCCGCAGTTGGCGAACGACACGAAAGCGCCGCGTTCGATGAGGACGATCTCCGCGTCCTCGGAAAGCCTGCGCGCCGCCGTGGCCGCGCTGGCCCCGCCCGCGACGCCGCCGACGATGATGATCTTTTTTACGCTTTTGGAATCCCGGTTATTCACTGGGCAAGCTCCCGGATGTAGAGGATGATCTGCCAGATTTCATCGTCCTGAAGGCCGCCGAAGGGCAGCATGCCGGTTCCCGGCGACCCGTTCTTGATGATCCAGAACAACTGCCCATCGGGAACCCCGTTGATGGTGGCCGTGCAGGTGAAATCCCTCGGCGGCGGGTCGAAGCCGCGCGCCATCGGGCCCGTGCCATCGCCGCTTGCGCCATGGCAGTGCTTGCAGGCCATGGGCTTCGCCTTCACCTGATACAACATGCGACCCGTTTTAAGGTTTTCGTCGGTCGCTTGCAGAGGATTTGGCATGTTGTAAATTTCATCCGGCGCTTTCTGGGTGAACCGGGGTTGTGGGCACTGTTTGGCTTCGCCGGAAGGCGCCAGCACCAATCCAACAAGCAACGCCAAGGTCAGGCTTAGCGGCAAAGCGGCCCTCATCCTCATTTTATGTGTCATGACGCTTCCCCCTGCAAAGCGGAGGCCCGGCATTCTTATCGAAAAGAACCCGGGCCCCCCGCAGGTTTATTTGGCAAATTCGCGGATATAGAGAACCAGCTGCCAGATCTCTTTGTCCTTGAGGCCCTTGAACGCGGGCATCGCCGTGCCCGGCGACCCGCTCTTAATGACGCCGTAGAGCTGGCCGTCGGGGATGGCGCTCATGGTTTCCTGGCAGGTGAAGTTTCTCGGTTTCGGGTTCACCCCCGCGCCGCCCGGCCCGTTGCCGTCGCCCTTCTTGCCGTGGCAGAGTTCGCAGGCCATGGGTTTCGCGCTCTTGTGAAACAGGTTTTTGCCCGCTTCCAGGTTCGCCGCCGCGGGTTCGAGCGGATTCTTCTTGTTGAAAATGATGGAAGAGACGTTCCTGGTCTTCCTCGGTTGCGGGCAATCCTCCGTTTGCACCCGGGCCTCCGTCGTGGGCGCGGCCGCGCCGCCTTCCGCCGCTTCGCCCTTGAAGGTTTCCCTTAGATAGGCGATCAAATCCGCGATACCCTGGGGCGGGATGGTCAGGCCCCAGTCCGGCATATTGGGCGACTTGCCGACACTTTTGCCGCCATAATAAATGACGTTGTACAGGTAGTCCTCGGGATAATCGCTGAGCGCCATCTTGGCATGCACCGCGGGTTTGGGCAGAAGCCCCGCCGCGCCGGGCCCGTCGCCTTCGCCCTTCTGGCCGTGGCACTGCGTGCAGTACTCACGGTAAACCGTGGCCCCGCGCCTGGCGTCGGCATTTTTGAAGTGATCCGTTTTCCACGGCTCGAAATACTTGAAGTCGTCGACGCCGAGCGTCATCAGGTAACCGATGATGTAGCGCGCCCCCAGCATGCTGAGGTCGGCAAGGTACTCGCCACTGTGCGGCGTGAAGTCCTGCGGGTTCTCGGCAAACCGCGACCACCAGTCCAGGTTGTAGCGGTTGCCCGCATCGTACAGGTTAACGCTGATGGGGCCTCCGATGATTTTTCCATCTTCCTTGATCTGATGGCACCCCAGGCATGAATACTGTTTGTAAATTTCCGCGCCGAAGGCGGCTTCCCTCTCCGAGAGAGTGGAGAGATCGACGAAACTTTTCTTAATGCGCGCGTCAATAAAGTTTTTTTCAAAATAGTCCGCCACCGCTTCCGCCCCCTCGGCGGACAACACCACATGCGCTTCGGGTCCCTTTCCCAGGTCCCAGCGGTAGCCGTTGGGGTAGAGGTTTTCTTCCTTGCCGGTGAGCCAGCGGATCAGCCACGGGCGCTGATACTTGTTTCCCGCCCACATGAGGTCGGGCGCTTTCAGGTTGAATTTCGATTCGGGCTCACCCTCGAACTTGTGGCATGTCGCGCATTGCTCCTTAACCAGGCGCTCGCCGAGGGCCGCATCGCCGGCGAGCGCGGCCGGGGGAAACAGGAAAGCGCCGGCCAACAGAATCGACGCGAGCGCATGAAGCCTGCCTATCCATCTCCTATCCATCATGTTCCCTCCTCCCTTATGATTCGATATTGCCGCCTGGCGCGGCGAGGATTCACTCAGCCGACAGGCTACGCAGATAAAGAACCAGTTGCCAGATCTGCCCGTAGCTTAAATCCCGAAACGGCGGCATGCCGGTGTCCGGCGAACCGTTTTGAATCACCCAGAACAGCTGGCCGTCGGGAATCGGCTTCATGGTTTCGGCGCAGGTGAAGTTCCTGGGCTTCGGGCTCATGTCGGCGCCGAAGCCGCCCGTGCCGTCCCCCTTTCTGCCATGGCACATCGCGCAGGTGGGCTGCACATCCTGAGAGAACATCCGCCGGCCTTTTTCAATATTGTCCGCGGTATTCGCCAGCGGGTTCTTGAGATTATAAAATTCATCCGGCGCTTTCGCCGTTGCCCTCGGCTGCGGGCAAACGGCCTCCCCCGCCTGGCCTCCTCCGTGATGCATGCCCCTGCCGCAGCCTCCCTCATGATCCATTCCCCGGCAATGGCCGCCGCCATGCATGGGGCCGCGGCCTTCGGGTGGCCCTCGATGCTGGACCCGCATGAAACCGCTTTCGGAGGCGATCTCCGTTTCTCCCGCAACGGAATCCGTCTCATGCGCCACCACCGAACCCGCTCCGCCCAGCGCAATAACAATGAAGGTTAGAACGGCGGCGCGCCAGCCGCGCCGGCTCCTGTTATTCTCATGAAAAAATTTCATCGCACGTCACCATAGGGGGTTCGCATTCTCGGCAACCGTCTGGCCTGAATCCGGAAGATCGGCATCCCCCAGAACAGAACGAGCCCCTTCCCATTTTTGTCATTGCGCATTAGACGGGCAGCAGGAAATAAAACGTCGATCCCTTCCCCGGAACGCTCT
>QJWD01000273.1 GCA_003235465.1 Nitrospirota bacterium
GTCGATGCCCATGCGCCGAAACGGCTTCTTGATACCCAGGGTGATCACCCGAAAGCTGCCGATATTTTTTTTCCCGCGTAAAAACGTGAGCCAGCCGAAAGGCCACAGCCGGCCGTTCATATTTTTGAGGACCGGGTTGATATTCGGCAGCGTGAGGGAAAAGCCCACCGGTTCCCCGTCCACCTCGGCGACGAAACACAGCCGGGGGTTCGCGATGGCTTTCATCTCGTTGGCGGCGAAAAGAAACTCCTTCCTCGTCATGGGCACGAAGCCCCAGTTCTTCTCCCAGGCGGTGTTGTAGATTTCCCACAGGATATCCAGCTCCTCCCGGAAGCGGTCCATCCTTAATGAACGCAGATGAAAGCGGTTTCTTTGTGAAATCCTGGCCACGGCGCGGTTCAGGTATTCGGGAACCACCTTCGGCACGAGGTACAGGGAAAGCAGGTCCTTGGCCTTGACGAGCCCCCAGTCCTCCAGCAATTTTTGATAACGCGGCGGGTTGTAGGGGATGCCGAGCATCGAAGGCCTCTCGAACCCGTCGACCTGGAGGCCGCACTCGTGGTTGGTGGACAGGTTCATCGGCCCGAGCATGTTCATAAGGCCGCGCTCTCGCATCCATTGCCGCGCGTGGTCGAGCAGGCAGGGCGCCACCCCGGGCTCGTCCAGCGCCTCGAATAAGCCGAAGAACCCGGTTTTCTCGGAATGAAATTCGTTGTGCGCCCGGTCCTCCGTGAGGGCGATGCGGCCGACGGGCCGGCCGGAGGAATCGACGGCGAGGCTGAGGGCGACGTCGGCGTGCTCGAAGAACGGGTTGATGTCGGGGTTGAAGAATTTACGCTGATCGGAGAGCAGGGGCGGCGTCCAGCGCAGGTCGCCGTCGTAAACCCGCCAGGGAAAGCGGATGAAGGCTTCAAGGTCCTGCCGCGAGGCGACGGGCTTGACCGCCAGCGGCATTACTGAGGAATGATTCCCAGTTCCGTTCCGAATTTCTGGAAGGAAGCGAGAATTCTGTCGAGATCCTCCCGGGTGTGGCTCGCGGTGTAGCTGGTGCGAATCATCGCGTTGAGCGGCGGCACCACGGGGGATACCGCAACGCTGGCGAAGATGCCGTCGTTGAACAGCAACTGATTGAGGAACAGGGTCAGAGCCTCGTCGCCGATTTTAATCGGGACGATGGGAACCTGGTTGTTGTTGACCTGGTAGCCGATGTCGAAGAAACCCTTCTTTATATAAGTGGTGTTTTCGTGCAGCCGCTCGAGGCGGTCGGTCTCGCGGTTCATGATGTCGAGCGCCGCCGTCACCCCCGCCACCGAAGCGGGCGGCAGGGCGGCGGTGAAGATGAACGCGGAAGCCTTGTGGCGGATGTATTCCATGACCTTCGCGTTGCCGGAAACGAAGCCGCCGATGGAGCCCAGGCTCTTCGAGAACGTTCCCACGTAAATGTCGATTTCCTTTTCCAGGTCGTAGTACGTGGTCAGGCCCTTGCCGTGGTCGCCGAGCACGCCCAGGCCGTGCGCTTCGTCCACCATCACCGAGGCGCGGTAGTCCCTCGCCAGTTTGACGATCCCCGGCAGGTTGGCGATGTCGCCGCTCATGCTGAACACCGTGTCGGTGATGATGAGCTTGCCGTCCACATCGGAATGCTTTTTGAGGCAGTATTCCAGGTGGTCCATGTCATTGTGGCGGTAGCGGACCGTCGTGCCCTGGGCGATGGCGCAGCCCTCGTAGATGCTGGCGTGGTTCTCCCGGTCTGAAAATGCGACGTCCTTGCGGCCGAGCAGGCAGGCGATGGTTCCCTGGTTGGCCTGAAAGCCGGTGGACATCACGATGGTGTCCTCGCGGTTGAGGAAGCGCGAAAGATTTCGCTCGAGAATTTTATGCAGGCTGAGGGTGCCGTTCAGAAAACGGCTGCCGGTGCATCCCGCGCCGAATTTTTCCAGCGCCGCCCGCGCCGCCGCGATGACGCGCGGGTCCTTTGTCAGGCCCAGATAATTGTTCGTCGATACCGAGATGACGTCCTTGTTGTCGATGCAAACTGTGGCGCCCTCGGTGCCCTGAATCTCGCGGAAAAAGGGGTAGATGCCAAGGTCTTTCGCCTGGTTGGGAGCGTCGTAGGTCAGGCACTTGGCCAGGATGCCGTTTCCCCGGTTCGCGGGCACGCGCAGGTGCGCATTCTCAAAATCGAATTTCTTTTTGAGCAGGGAAATGATCTTTTCACGCTTGACATGGGGGGGCGTCTCGGAGGGGTTAGGAGCGCCGGCCGGCCTTGGTTTTGATTTCACTTTATTTAGGATTTCCTGTTGAGTTTCTCAATGGTTCCCGCTTTAGGCGTGCTATCGAGAAGGGGCAGAGCTAATTGATAATCCGGAAGACGGAATTATCGCTCTTGAAAGTTCATTTTAGATTAACATTATATGGTTCTATTTACAAGAGCAGCGAAAATGAGGGTTTGGGGAACAGGCTAGCCAGGGCCAAAAAGGCGCTATCCAGCCCCGCCGGCGCCAGGGCGGCCCTCCGGATCGGCCCGGAAAACAGCTCCCGGGCAGCCCGGCGGGGGCATCGCGAATCAGCTAACTCCTTAAAAAAATGGCTATTATTCCCTCCCAGTCCCCTTGCGGGGCGCCGCAATCGCCGTCTGGCGTTTCGTGACCAACCTGTGACACCCGCTTGCCGCGTTCGTGACAACGTTCGCCTAACCTATATTTGTTTCAGACAAACCGATGATATGGGATCACGTTCAATCTGCGAACACGAGGAGGCTGACATGGAATTCCCCTTAACCGGCCAAATAATCGGCACCGCGCTGTTTTTTGTGGGGACCTGGATTTTAAGCTATTGCAGCAAAGTGGAAAAAGAGGACAAGGATCGGCTTAAAAAAATCAAATACCGCCAGACGCGTTACCAGGACCGCCGCGCCAAGGGCATGAGCAAGGAGGCCTGCCAGGTGCGCGGAACGGTGTTGTCGCTGGGCGGGTACAGCGTCGCCATGGCGGGCATCATCACCTTTATCATGACGACGACGTGGGTCTCCGGGGCCTGAGTTCGTGAGCCCCAGGAGTAAACCGCGGCGTCTGTCATAAACAATGCACCGAGGCTCCTACAATGGAATTGACATGGTTGCTCAATAATCCGGCACTGATGGTTTCGCTCGGGCTCGCGGTTATCGGGATCATTCTGCTTCTCGCGATCGTCCTCAATCTTGCGCGTTGCCGGCAGGCCGTCCTGCAGTGCCGAAGCGATTTGGATCTGCACACAAGCCAGCTCAAGAGCCAGACCGATTACCTGGAGGGGCTGGATC
>QJWD01000283.1 GCA_003235465.1 Nitrospirota bacterium
GGGCGGGCCGCCCGGGAGAGGGCTTGAAAAGGCCTGAAAAAGCCCCGGTCATGGCGAGGCCGCTTTAGGGTGGCCCTGAAAGGGGGGGATTTCATCCGGCGCAAAAAAAATCGCGCCGGCGCGAAAATACCGCCTTCAGCTGGGATTAGCGGTTTTTTAACTCTTTTCGGGCCAGGCGAATGTCCATAAAAGGATAAAAGGTTATGAATTTGGATAAAGCCCTGTGGGCCGTGGGCGCGGCGGGTTAGCCGGGGCCGGGAATTAAGCGGCGCGTTTTGAGGGCATTTCAAAAAATCGGCTGGCACCTGGGGTTTTGGCACTCATTCTGCTTTTATCTTGGGGAGTATTCAAGGAACAAGCCTGGATTTCATAAGGCAATCGCCCGGCCAGGCCGCACCCACATTCAGGACACCCTTCATGCTGAAAAACGGATTACCGCTTTCGGAAACGGATTATGAAGCCGTCCAGGGGCTGGTGGACTTGCTGCAGAACCTGAGCACCCGCGACGATTTGAAGACGGTCTTTAAATTTCACATTCTGCCGCTGCTCAACGCGCATTCGGCGGTGTACGCCTGGAAGGACCCGGACTTTAAAGCCTGCCATCTCATCGACAGCGTGAACATCCCCGACGAGGACCTGGCCGACATCCGCCGCTTCATCACCCACGACCCGCGCGCGGAGAGCCTGCTGACCCATGCCCGGCCGCTCATCGTCCGCGATGTCACCTGGCCGGAAGAGGACGACCCCGGCCGCGCCCTGGCGGATGAACAGCAGGACAGCCCGCCAGGGTACAAGTACTTCAGCATTCGCCACATGGGCATGGTCACCCTGGCGTTTCGCGAGCCCTGTTTCGGCGCGGGTATTCACCGCGTGCCGCCCGCCGACAGGGTCTGGAGCCTGCGCGATGTGCGCATCGTCGAGCAGCTCAGGCCGCATCTCCTGCAGACGGTGAAATCCATCGTCCTGACGGAAAAGCTGGCGCTGCAAACCTCGTTCGCGCGCATGATCACCGAGGCCGCCGTGCCGGTGGCCCTCATCACCCGCGATATGCGCGTCACCTTCAAAAACCCTAGGTTTTCCGATCTGCTCGGCCTCGAAGTGGGAGAGAAGTTGCCCGTGGAAATGACGAGCCTGATGCGCAGGCACACCGCCGGCGGCAACGGCACAAGCGAGATCGACGCGGTGGAATTTCAGATCAGCCGCTACCGCCACGCCATGGGCAACTTCCGCCTGTGTTTCACCCGCCTGGAAGGGTCCGGTCTTAAGAGCATGGAACTGTGGGTTCTGCGCATGGAGCCGGAGGTGGAGGAGCAGGTGCACATGAACCTCCTGATCCAGAAAGCCGGCCTCACCGGAAGGGAAATGGAGACCTGCCACCTGGTGCGCCAGGGCATCGACGACGCGCAGATCGCCCACCGCCTGTTCATCAGCCCGCACACCGTGAAAACCCATATCAAGCGCATCTACGAGAAGCTAGGCGTGCACTCCCGCGCCCAGCTGGTGGCGACGCTCAACCACAACCCCAGCCGCTTCATCTAGCCGCCCCGGCCCGCCGCCAGCGGGCCGATGCCGCGTCCTCCCCGGGGTCACTCGTCCATGCTGATGGTGACCACGATACCGCCCATGACATCACCCTCGGAAAAATCGCGACGCGGGCTGAAGGGGTGGCTGTTGTGGCAGGCCGAGCACGAAGGGGCCACCGCGACATCCGGATACACCGCCTGAAAGTAATGCTTCCTGCCGAGCGATGTCTGGCCGACGTACGGCCGTATCGGGTGCATCGCCACCGATTCCAGCCCCAGCCTCTCGAATTCATTGGTGGGGCCGTTCTGCGAATTGATCGGCCACAGGCTGATCAGCCTGACATCCAGGTCCTGTCGCGCCTTGTGGATGAGGCGGGAGGTGCTTAGCAGAAACTGGGCGGGCAGGGGAAGCGCGTTTTCCACCCACCAGAATTCCGACGCGCGCGCCGCGTTGCTTTCCTGCAGCCGGTCGACAATATGGCGGGAATACACGGTGCGGTTGGATTCGATGACGGAATGGATGTAGTCGGCAACCACTTCCGGCGCCAGCAGGTGCTTCTGTGCTTCCTGGCCAGAGCGGCGGTTGCCGAGCGGCAGGTTGATCAGGATGCCCCCCATCACGTCTCCCGCCTTGAAGTCCTTCCTCGGGCTTCGGGGGTGGCTGTTGTGGCAGGAAACGCAGGATTCGTTCACCGCCCGGTCGGGATAGATGGCCTGGAAATACCAGTGCCCCGCCGTCTGCACCACCCAGGTGAAAGGCTCCTCCGGATTTTCTAGGATCTTCTGGAAACCGGTTTCCAGGGTCCTGGATTCGAGACCGTTTTCCTCGTTGATCGGCCAGGGGCTCACGAGTCGGTAGCGCATGCCGATGCCGCGCTCGTTGGAGAGCGCCGCCGAGTGGGACAGGAACTGGGCGGGCAGCATCAGCGTGCCGTCCTGCCGCCAGTTCTCGCTGGCGTCCAGCGTATGGGTTTCCCTGAGGCGGTCGACGATGGTGCCCGCATAGACCGTCCTGCCGGCCTCGATGGCGGCGTGAATCCAGTCCGCGGCCAAGCGCGGGGCGACGCCCTCGGGCCCGCCTTTCTTGCCGGATTCAGCCGCCATGGCGGGAGAAATGGAGGAAAAAGCGAAAATACAGAAAACAAACAGGCGAATAAGAAGATTGGAGGTCATGGCTTCGGCCCTCCCAGAGGGGTTCAAGGGAACGGTGAGGGAATAAGGCTCACTTGTTCAATATAGGCTCTGGGGGGTCCGGGCGCTACGGCGGCTTGCAAGGCCGGGAGGGCTGAAAAGGAAGCGGGCGAACAGGGACGGAAAGGAGGAGGCGTCTTTCCGTCCCCTTTCACCTGCTTGCGCGGGCGGGGAGGTGGTCGCTCCGCGCGCTTGGCCCGCCTCTTATTCAGCAAGGGCCGGAAGGAGTGGCCCCGCTTTAAGGAGCGGGCGCGGTAATACTCGGGTTATTGCGTCGCCGAGGAGACGAGATCGGGAAATTCGACGTCGAGCTTGTCCTTGACCCAGCGGGGGACGCGGTCCCGGCCGGTGGATGTCAGGAGGTTCTGCTCTTCCATTTCCTTGAAGTTTTTCCAATGAGCCTGCCTGAGTTCCTGGGAGGTGATCACCTGTTTGACGTTTCCCATGGGATCCTTGACCCTGACCTCGTAGAACATGTCCCGTCTCCTAGAAATTGATAAATATGCGTGACTTGTATTGATATAGGCAAGGTTTGTGCCAAATCCAAAACTACCCATAAATAAAAGAGTTACGGTTTTTC
>QJWD01000285.1 GCA_003235465.1 Nitrospirota bacterium
ACCGCGCTCGCTTCCACCTCCCGCATCGACGCGGCGGACCAGGGGGTGGAGAACGATTTTTACTGGCTGGAAGGCGACTGGTGGGGCAGGTACCACAGCGGCGGGTTCTACCACCGCGACATGCGCCTCGCCGGGCCGCACTACTTCGCCGACTTTCTCGAGTCCGGCGAATACCGCATCGATTACATCGCCCAGGCCATCGCCACGGGCGAGTTCCGCGCCGCGCCCGCCGTGGTGGAAGAAATGTACACGCCGGAGGTGTATGGCAAATCGCGCCCGGCGCGCTTTATTGTGGAGGATTAGGCCATGCGGAAGAAGACCCTGTGCGCTCTTGTCCTGGCGGCGCCAGCGCTGTTGGCGCTCTTTTACCCCGTGATCGGCCTGCCGCCGGCCCTGCCCGGCCTCCAGCAAAGCCGCGTCGTGCTCGACCGCTCGGGCCAACCCATCCTCACGCCTCTCAGCCCGCGCGGCGAGCAGGCCGCGTGGACGGCGGACATCCCGGCCAGGCTCAAGCGCGCCTTCATCCTCGCCGAGGACCAGCGCTTTTTCAGCCACCCGGGGGTGGATGCGCGCGCCCTCGGCCGGGCGCTCTATCAATCGGCCACGCACATGGCCGTGGTCTCGGGGGCGAGCACCCTCACCATGCAGCTTGCCCGCATCACCTGGCCTGGCGTCGCGCCGCCTAGCGCGAAGCTCGCGCAGATGGTGCAGGCGCTTCGCCTCGAACATTCGCATTCGAAGGAGGAGCTGCTTTCGCGTTATCTGAATGTGGTGCCGTTCGCGCACCGGGTGGCGGGCGTCGGCCAGGGCTGCCTGTACTTTTTCGGAAAGGATTGCAGCCAGCTCTCCCATGCCGAAAGCGCGGCGCTCGCGGTGATCCCGAGAAACCCCAGGCGCTACACGGGCGACCAGGGTACGCTCACCCAGGCTAGAAACCGGCTGTTAAGAAGAATGGCCGAGGAGGGCGCGCTCGGCCCGCTGGATCTCGAGCAGGCGCTTACCGAGAGGGTGCGGCTTAAGGCCCATCGTCCGCTAAGCCACGCGGCCCATTTCGCTCTCCGCGCGCTTCGTGAAACCCCGCGGGCGGCAAATGGCGACGGAAAAATACGCACCACCCTGGACCTCGCTTTGCAGCAGGTGGCGGAGGCGGTTCTCAGGCAGGATGTCGAGAAGCACCCGGAACTGGGCGATGCCGGCGCTGTGCTGGTGATCGACAACACGCGGGCGGAGGTTCTCGCCTACGTCGGCAGCGCGGACTATTTTCAACCGGGCCACGGCATGCTCGACGCGGTTACCCGGCCGCGCTCGCCGGGCTCGGCGCTCAAGCCCTTCCTCTACGCCCTCGCCTTGAAGCAGGGCTTCAACCTGGCGACGCCGCTCCCCGACCTGCCCGTTCCCCTGCGCGCGGGTTCGGGAATATTTCTGCCGGACAATTACGGCGGCAGCTTTTCCGGCCCCCGGCCGCTGCGCTTTGCGCTGGCCAACTCGAAGAACCTGCCGGCGCTTTACCTTGCCTCGCAGCTCGGCGAAACCCGCGTGCTGGAGTATCTCAGGCGGATGGGCCTATCAAGCCTGAACGAGAGCGCCGGTCATTACGGCGCGGGCCTTGCGCTAGGCAACGGCGAGGTGACGCTCTGGAACCTGGCGCAGGCCTATTCCACCCTGGCCCGCCTCGGAATCAAGCGGCCGCTCACCTACTTGAGCGATGACAAAACGCCGCGCCCCGCCTCGCGGGTGATCGACGAGAGAGACGCCTACCTGATCGCCGAGGCGCTCGCCGACGGAGAGGCGCGCGCGGAAGAGTTTGGCCGTGGCGGGCCGCTGGAGTTCGACGGCAAGGTGGCGGTGAAAACTGGAACCTCGAGCGACTATCGCGATCACTGGACCCTCGGCTTCAGCCGCGAATTCACCGTGGGCGTGTGGCGCGGCAACGCCGACGGCCGAGCGCTTACGGCGCGCGTGCCGGCCTCGCGCGGCAGTGCGTTGATCTTCCGGCGCGTCATGGAACAGGTGGCGGGCCCGTCGCCGCGCTGGCTTTCCCGTCCGGCGGGGCTCGAAAGCCGCCGCGTGTGCAGCCTGAGCGGCAAGCTGGCCGGGCCGAACTGCCCGGGCGGCCGCGAAGAACTATTCCGCCGCGAACACGAGCCGGGCGAGAAGTGCGACATGCATCGCGCCGCCACCATTGCGGATTGCCAGGGCGGCCAGCGCACCCTCCGCTATGTTGCCCTCCCCGGTGAATACGCCCCCTGGGCCGAGGCCGGGAGGCTGCCGACCCTGGCGGGCGAACTGTGGGCCCACTGCCGCCAGGAAGTCGCGCCGACCGGCGGCGAAAAAAGCGCGGGCGCCCCGCGCATCGTCTCGCCGCTCCCCGGCACGGTGCTGGCTCTCGACCCCACCATCCCGCCCTCCCACCAGCAGCTGAGAATCTTGTTGGAAAATACCCGGCAAGGCGATAAAGTCATGCTGTACATCGACGGCGAGCCCCTCGGGGACGTGTCTGGGCAAACCCTTGCAAGCTGGCCACTCGCGAGAGGCGAGCACCGCGTCGAGCTAAAGGACCCAAGCGGGCAAACGGCGCACGCGGTGGCGATCCGCGTGCTCTGAAGCGGGCCTGGGCCAAAGGCGCGCGGCGGGTCAAATTTAAAACGGGCGGGAGTGACTATGTCGTTATGGGTTCTTATCGGCGCCGGCGGGTTTGTCGGCGCACTCCTCCGCTATTACATCAGCGGCTGGGTGCAGAGCGGCGTCATCGCTTTTCCGCTCGGCACGCTGGCCGTCAACTTCATCGGCAGCCTGGCGCTCAGCCTCATCATGTACGGCTCGGAACACAAGGGCTGGTTCGGCGAGGAGGCGCGCGTCTTTCTCACCATCGGCCTGCTCGGTTCGTTCACCACCATGTCCACCTTCAGCTACGAGTCCATCAAGCTGCTGGAGGAGCGGGAAACCGTGCTCTTCGGCCTGAACGTGTTCGGCACCCTGGCGCTGACGTTCCTCGCCATATACATCGGCAAGGCGTGCGTGACCTTTTCCGGATTGAGGTGATATGAAAAAAGAAAGCGAAGCCATCCTGCTCAGAATCTTCATCGGCGAGTCCGACAAACACGAAGGCAAGCCCCTGTACAAGCACCTGCTCAACCTGTTCAGGCAGGAAGGCCTGGCCGGGGCCACCGTGCTTCGGGGCATGGCCGGGTTCGGCAAGTCGAGCCATTTTCACACCACATCCATTCTGCGCCTGTCAGCCGACCTGCCCATCGTCATCGAGGTGGTCGACACCCGGGAGAAGATCG
>QJWD01000081.1 GCA_003235465.1 Nitrospirota bacterium
CCACAGGCGGCAACGCGCTCAAGGTCTACGCCTCGGTGCGCCTGGACATCCGCCGCATCGCCGCCCTCAAGGACGGCGAAAAGGTCATCGGCAACCGCACCCGCGTCAAGGTAGTGAAGAACAAGGTGGCGCCGCCGTTCCGCGACTGCGAGTTCGACATCCGCTACGGCGAGGGCATCTCCAAGCTCGGCGACCTGCTCGACCTGGCCGCAGCCAACGACATCATCACCAAGAGCGGCACGTGGTTCTCCTACGGCGAGCAGCGTATCGGCCAGGGCCGTGAAAACGCCAGGACCTTTCTCGCCGAGAACCCGGACATCGCCGATGAGATAGACGGCCGCCTGCGCGAAGCCCTGGGCATGCCCGGAACCGCCGCGGCCGAAAGCGCGCCCGAAGAAGACGGCAGCCCGGCGCGGGGCAAAAAAGCGGCCAAGCCGGCCTCGGCCTGAAGCGGAGCCCCGTGAAAGCCGTAAGGCCCGGCCCGGTTGCACTCCGCTACCTTTCCTACAGGGACAGGACGAAAAAGGAAGTGACCAAGCATTTGGCGAAGAAGGGCTTTCTTCCCGGCGAGGTCCAGGCCACGGTGGAGGCGCTCGCGCGCCAGGGTTACCTGAACGACGAGCGTTTCGCGCTGCACTTCGGCCGCACGCGCATGGAGGTAAAACACTTCGGCCGCCGCCGCCTGGCGATGGAAATGAAAAAACGCGGCCTCGAGGAAGACACTATTCTTCGCGCCCTCGATGCCCTCGCCGAAGAGGTCGACGAGTGGGACCTCGCCCTCAAAGCCGGGAAAAAAAAGTTATCGACCCTGGGCGGGCTGGATGCCGACAAACAGCGCCGCCGCCTGGCCCATCACCTCGAACGGCGCGGGTTCGCCACCGACACCGTGTACAAGGTGGTGCATAAGCTCGCCCCCTATCGCGGCGCCCCGCCGGATGCCGACTGAGCCGTCATGGACCTCATCAACAACGTCCCGTTTCCCATCCTCACCGGTTTCGTCGCCGTGTTCGGCCTCTTGATCGGCAGCTTCTCCAACGTCTGCATTTACCGTCTGCCGAAACGGGAGTCTGTCGTCTTCCCCGCATCGCACTGCACCGCTTGCAACAGCCCCGTCCGCGTTTACGACAACATCCCCGTCGTCAGCTACCTGGTGCTCGGCGGCAAGTGCCGCGACTGCGGCGTGAAAATATCGCCGGTTTACCCGACCGTGGAACTGGTGATCGGCATCCTCATCACCCTCGCGTTTCTCCGGTTCGGCATGAGCGCCCACTTCCTCATCGCGGCGGTGGTGAGCACGGCGCTTGTGATCATCACCATGATCGATCTCGAGCACCGCATCATTCCAGACAAGATCACCCTGCCCGGCATCGTCTTCGGTTTCGCGGCGGGGTTTTACCTCGAAGGCTGGCGCGATTCGCTGATCGGCTTTCTGCTCGGCGGCGGCCTGTTCTACCTGATCGCGGTGCTCTCGAAGGGCGGCATGGGGGGCGGCGACATCAAATTCATCGCCGCGGCGGGGGCTCTCGTAGGCTGGCAGAAGGTGCTGGTCATCATCTTCATCGGCGCGGTCACCGGGTCCCTCGCGGGCCTCGCCCTCATGGCGCTGAAAGGCGGGACGCGGAAAAGCATGATCCCCTTCGGTCCCTTCCTCGCCCTCGGCACCCTGGTCGTCCTCTACTACGGCGATACCCTGGTGGATCTCTATCTATCGACCATGCAGCAGCCGCTCTGAGCAACACCTCAGGCGCGGGCGAACACCTCGTTAAGTTCAGAGGCGATCTCCGGCGAAAGCGCCCAGCCCGTGGCGCCCAGGTTTTCCTCGATCTGCCGCGCGTTCTTGACGCCGACGAGAGCGGAAGCCACCCCCGGCCGGCTGATCAGCCAGTTGATGGCGAGCTGACCCGCCGTCACCCCCGCGCGCTTCGCCAGCACAACCAGCCGCTCCACCTTGCCGATGTTCCTATCGTACGCCTCGCCCTGAAAGGTGCCGATTTTTCCCTTGCCGCGCCAGTCGGTGAAGCGGCTCGCCTTGCCGTACTTTCCCGTCAGCACACCCGAAGCCAGCGGGCTGTAGGCGACGATGCCGACGCCGTTCGCGGCGCACCAGGGGACGACCTCTTCCTCGATGTCGCGCCTCAGCAGGTTGTACTCCGGCTGCAAGGCGACGACCTTGCCGTGGGTGGAGATTTCCCGCAATAGCTCCAGGGAATAATTGCTGACGCCAATGTGGCGGATCTTGCCCGCCCGCTGCAAATCCGCCAGCGCCGCCATCGTCTCCTGCTGCGGCGTGTTCTTGTCGGGCCAGTGCGCCTGGTAGAGGTCGATGCGGTCTGTGTTAAGCCGCTTCAGGCTGGCCTCGACCTCCAGAGCGATGGAGGCGCGGCTCAGGTTCTTGCTGATCGCGCCGAGCGCCCTCGTTTCCCAGCGGAGGCCGCACTTGGTGGCGAGGACCACCCGGTCGCGCACCGGCTTGAGGACCCTGCCCAGAAGTTCCTCGGAATGGCCGAACCCGTACACCGGCGCGGTGTCGAAAAAGTTGATGCCCGCATCCACCGCTTTTAGAATGGCTTTCGCCGACGCCTTATCACCCTCGGTTTTCCAGAACGGCGCGCCGCCGATGCCCCAGGCGCCAAAACCGATGGCGGACACAACCAGGTCGCTGTCCCCCAGCTTTCTGTACTCCATTTTTCCCTTTCAAGGCCAAGCGGTCGCGCTTGACAACGCCGATAGCGGCAAATAACATGAAGCGATGGAGATTTTTTCCCGCGGCGTCCCGCCCGCTATCCCGATCATGCAATTATCATGAAATCACTCATTCGTGTCCTGGCATATCTGAAGCCGTACAAGGCCCAGGTGGCGCTCACCCTGTCCTTCGCCATCCTCACCACGCTGCTCGACCTCGCGCCGCCGTGGCTGATGAAGGTCATCATCGACCGGCTGGTGGAAGGCAGCGCGGGCCTTCTCGTGTACGGCGCGACGGCCCTGCTCCTCCTATCCTATCTCGCGCGAAATTTCTTCAACTACAAGCGCATCATGGTCAACAACCGCGTCGAGCAGAAAGTGGTGTTCGACCTGCGCTCCGAAGTTTACCGGGCGCTGCAACGCCTGTCGCTCAATTTTTTCGAGAACCGCTCCACCGGCGAACTCATGTCGCGGGTCAACGACGACGTCACCTACGTCGAGCGCATCTTCATCGACGGCGTCGAACAGGTGGTCACCGCCGTGCTCACCCTCATCGGCATCACCCTGCTTTTATTCTTTTTGCACTGGAAGCTGGCGCTGGTGGC
>QJWD01000381.1 GCA_003235465.1 Nitrospirota bacterium
CGCTTCCCAGGATGCTGACAAACACCTTGGCATGCTTGAGGTTATCGGTGACTTCCACCTTGGTCAGAGTGGCGAAGCCGATTCTCGGGTCCTTGAGCCCCTTCTGAATGAGATTGGATATCTCTTCATGCAAGAGTTCCTGAATTCTCTGGGATCGCTTGAATCGCATCATAATAAGCCTGCCTCCCTGTCGCTGTCGGTGAGGTGAACGAGGCGAACCTCGTGACCGGTGACCTCCGCCAGATTCATGACCTCGACCGCGTGGAGCAGTTTTTCCATCAGGCCCTCGAGGTACTTCGCGTCGCTTCCCACCGCGGCGAACCCCAACCGAAGGCTCTGCCACCGGTCCTGATCGTCCACTTCGGCGATGGAAACATTGAATTTATTTTTCAACCGGTCGCGCACCGCGTTGGCCACCCGGCGCTTTTCCTTGAGCGAGCGGTTGCCGTGCAAATGAAACCGGATGGTGCAGCAGGCCACGATCATGTCGACGGTAAGGGGGGTTCACTCTCAGCTTTCGATCTCGTCTAGAACAAACGGTTCGATGATGTCCCCCTGCTTGATATCCTGATACTTGTCGAGGGAAATCCCGCACTCGTAACCGGCCTGAACTTCCTTGACGTCTTCCTTGAAACGCCGTATGGAGGCGATTTTCCCCTGATAGATCACAACGCTGTCGCGAATTAACCGCGCTTCCAGGTTGCGTTCGACCTTGCCAGAAACCACGTGGCAACCGGCGATGGCGCCCACCTTCGGCAGGGTGAACACTTCCCGCACCTCCGCCCGGCCGATGATGCGCTCCTTGAACTTGGGCTCGAGCAGGCCTTCCATCGCCTTCTTCATCTCGTTGATGGCGTCGTAGATGACCCGGTACAGGCGAATTTCAACGTTGTCGCGCGCGGCAAGCTGCGACGCCTTATCGGTGGGCCGCACGTTGAAGCCGATAATGATGGCGTTCGACGCGGTGGCGAGCAGCACGTCGGATTCGGTGATCCCGCCCACCGCCTCGTGGATGATGCGGATGCGGACCTCGTCGGAATCAAGCTTGGTGAACGCCTCACGGACGGCAAGCAGGGACCCCTGCACATCGGCCTTGGTGATGAGGTTGAGTTCCTTGATCTTGCCTTCGAGGATCTGCTGGTGCAGATCGTCCATGGTCACTCGGGTGGTTTTCGCGAGCAACTGCTCGCGCTGCTGCTGGAGCCTCTGGTCACTCAACTGGCGCGCCCTTCGTTCGTCCTCCACCACCATGAACTTGTCGCCCGGCTGCGGCACGTCGGGCAAGCCCACGACTTCGATCGGAGTGGCCGGCGGCGCTTTCTTCGTTTTACCGCCCTTGTCGTTGATGAGCGCGCGGACCTTGCCGAACAACGGGCCGACGATGAACGGGTCGCCCACCCGAAGCGTGCCCGATTGCACCACCACGGTGGCCACCGGGCCACGCCCCTTGTCGAGCTTGGATTCGATCACCACGCCCTTGGCGCGCAGGCAGGGGTTGGCTTTGAGGTCCATGATCTCCGCTTGCAGGAGGATCATCTCCAACAGGCTGTCGATGCCCATTTTCTGCAGGGCGGAAACCTCGGTGAATATGGTCTGCCCGCCCCAATCCTCCGGCAGCAGACCGAGGTCGGCCAGTTGTTTTTTCACTTCGTCGGGCCGGGCGTCGGGCTTGTCGATTTTATTGATCGCTACGACGATGGGGACGCCGGCGGCGTTGGCGTGATCGATGGCTTCACTGGTCTGCGGCTTGATGCCGTCGTCGGCGGCCACCACCAGAACCACGATATCGGTCACCTGCGCCCCGCGCGCGCGCATGGCGGTGAACGCCTCGTGGCCGGGCGTGTCGAGAAAGGTGATGGCCGACCCTTTGACCTTCGCCTGGTAAGCGCCAATGTGCTGGGTGATGCCGCCCGCCTCGTGCTTGGTCAGGTTGGTCTCGCGAATGGCGTCGAGCAGCGAAGTCTTGCCATGGTCGACGTGGCCCATGATGGTGACGATAGGCGCCCGGTGGATGTGGTCCGCCGCGAGGTCCTGCTCTTCCTCGACGAAGTCGAGATCCACCTCGGGCTTGGCCGCCTCCACTTCGAATCCGCGGCGATCCGCCACCTTGCTCGCAACGTCAAAATCCAGGCTCTGATTGATAGTGGCCATGATGCCGAGGGCCATCAGTTCCTTGATCACATCGTTCGGGGTGCACCTGAGCGTCTCCGCCAGTTCGCGGACCTGCATGTTCTCGGGCAGCTGCACCACCTCGAACGTCTCTTCCTCCTCCACCTGAGCGGCAGGCTCGGGAGCGGGGGGCGGAGGCGCTTTCTTCGGCTGCGGCAGGGGCTTTTCCTGTTTGACCTTTTCGGGCTTGGCTTTGGCGGGCTTGGCTTTGGCGGGCTTGGCCGGGGCCTCTTCCATCTTGACGATTTTCAGCCCCGCCTTCCGGGGCGCCCGAGCCTCCTCCTTCGCCCGGGCTTTCTGGCCTGCGGCTTTTGCGGGAGCCTCGGCCTTTTTCACCGGTTTCTTTTCCCGCTTGGCCTTTTCCTCGGCTTCCCTGGCCTTTTTCTCGGCTTCCCTGGCCTTTTTCTCGGCTTCCTTCTTTTTCTGCTCTGCTTTTTCTTTTTCCTCGGCTTCCTTGGCCTTTTTCTCGACCTTGGCCTTGGCTTTGGCCGCCATCGCCTTGGAAACGGTTTTCACCGTGGCCTTGGGCTTGCCGGGAGTGACCTTTGCCTTGATGCGCCGGACGGGGCTGGCTTTTTCAGCCGCTTCCGCGTCGGGCCGGAACATTTGCCGGAGCATGTCGGCTGTGGGCTCGTCCACCGAGCTCATGTAGTTCTTGACAGGAATGTCCTTCGCGTGCAGGGCGTCGATGATCTGGTCGTTTTGAACCTTGAGCTCAAGCGCCAGCTTATTGATGCGAATCTTAGCCAAACAAATCCTCCTTACCACGGTTTTATCGCCAGCTACCTCGCCGGGGGCCTCCCAACCGTATTTATTCTATGAGTCCCGCTCACGGAGGCCGGTCCATCAGGAAATCCGGCCGGCCCCGGGCGGTCAGCCGATGTTCTCCATCTCCTCCATCCTCTGCCGCGCCTGCTCGATGACGAGGCGGGCCACTTCCTCGGTAATGCCTTCGATGGCGGTGAGCTCCTCGACGGGAGTGATGGAGAGTTCCGCCATCGTCTGGAATTCGTTCTCAAGCAGCAGGTCGATGACGGCGGGCTCCACGCCGCCGAGCTCCCGCACGCTAATATCCTCCTCTTCTTCCTCTTCCAGCGTGGCGGTTTCCACTTCCTC
>QJWD01000297.1 GCA_003235465.1 Nitrospirota bacterium
CTGCTCTACCCCTTCATGCCCGAATCAGCGGATAAGATGATCGAGCAGCTCGGCATCGAGGGTTCCGTCGAGGCCCTGGGCATGGCGTCGATCGATGCTTGGGGCGGCCTCAAGCCCGGTGCCCGCGTCGAGCCGGGGGCGCGCCTGTTTCCCCGCATCGAGGACAAGGACGCGGCGAAGATCCTCGCTGAACTCGAACAGCCCGCGGCCGCACCGCAGGCCGCGAAGGACGAGGGCGGCGCGGCCATCTCGATCGAGGATTTCATGAAGGTCGACCTGCGCACCGGCAAGATCATCGAAGCGGAAAAGGTGCCCAAGTCGAAAAAGCTCATCAAACTCAAGGTCGATATCGGCAGCGAGGTCAGGCAGGTGGTGGCGGGCATCGCGGAAGGCTACGCCGCGGAAGACCTGCCGGGGCGCACCATCATCCTCGTCGCCAACCTGAAGCCGGCGAAGCTCATGGGCATCGAATCCCAGGGCATGGTGCTCGCCGCCAGCGACAACGGCAAGATCCTGCTCGCCGGCTTCGGCGAGGAGCCGGAGAAAGGCATCCGCGTCAAATGATCATCGACACCCACGCGCATCTCGACATGGACGCGTACCAGGACGACCGCGCCCAGGTCATCGCTCATGCCCGCGAGAGCGGCATCGGCTACATCCTCAACATCGGCTGCGATGTCGAGAGCAGCCGGCGCTCGCTGGAACTCGCCGAATGCAACGATTTCATCTACGCCAGCGCCGGCGTGCACCCGCACGACGTGAAGGCCATCGACGGCGCCACCTACGCCGCCCTCGCCGAGCTGCTCAAGCACCCGAAGGTTGTGGCGGCGGGGGAAATGGGGCTCGATTATTACCGCAACCACTCTCCCGCCGAGCTTCAGCGCGAGCATTTCAGAAAGCAGATCGAACTGGCGAAAGAGCACGGGCGGCCGATCATCGTTCACTGCCGTGACGCGAAGGAGGACATGATCGCCATCCTGTCGGACTACTATCCGAAAAACGACAAGGCGCGCTCGGGCATCTTCCACTGTTTCTCCGGCGATCAGGAACTCGCCGACCGCGCCCTTGCGATGGGGTTCTACATTTCGTTTTCGGGATCGGTGACCTACCCGAAAAGCGATGCGCTCCGCGAGGTGGCGAAAACCATTCCCGCCGACCGGCTGTTCGTCGAGACCGATTGCCCGTACCTCTCGCCGCAGCCCCGGCGCGGCAGGCGCAACGAGCCCGCGTTCGTGAACTTCACCGCCGAGACCCTCGCCCAGGTGCGCGGCCTCACGCTGGACGACCTCCACCGCGCGGCGGAACTCAACTTCTTCGAGCTGTTCGGCATCGGCACGAGCGCCAAAACCGGGACGCTGGCCTACAAGATCCGAAACTCGCTGTACCTCAACCTGACCACGCGCTGCACCAACGACTGCGTGTTCTGCAGCCGGCTCACGCGGCCGGTGGTTCAGGGCTACAACCTGAAGCTCGACCGCGAACCCAGCGCCGACGAAGTCTGGCAGGCGGTGGGCGATCCGACAACGTACGACGAGGTGGTGTTCTGCGGTTACGGCGAGCCGACGCTCAGGCTCGATGTCATCAAATCGGTGGCGAAGAAGATCAAGGCCGCCGGCGGGCGCGTGCGCCTCAACACCAACGGCCACGGCAACGTCATCCACAAGCGCAACATTCTGCCCGAGCTTAAAGGCCTCGTCGACGAGGTGTCGGTGAGCCTGAACAGCGATTCCTCCGAGGCCTACGACGCCGTCTGCCGCCCCCTGCCCTCGTTTCGCGGCCGCATCTACGACGAAATCAGGCATTTCATTCAGGAGGCGAAAAAATACATCCCCGACGTGCAGGCGACCATCGTCACCGCTCAGGAGGGGGTGGACGAAAGCGCCTGCGAGGACATTATAAAAAAGGAATTCGACGTCAACTACCGGCCCAGGCGCTACAACCTGGTCGGCTAAGGGGGCTTGCATGAGCACGGAAACAAACGCAGGTGACGCAGCAAAGCCGTGGATCAGCCTGGGGGCGGTGTGTTCCGGCCTCTCGGTCATGCTCGGCGCGCTCGGCGCGCACGCGCTCAAGGACCGGCTGATCGAAAAAAAACTCGCCACCTTTCACACCGCGACGGAATATCTGGGATACCACGGCCTGGCGCTCATTCTGGTGGGGGTCCTGCTGCAAAACACCGGCGAGGCAGGGTACAAGAAGGCGGGCATCTGGTTTTCGGCGGGCATCGTGCTGTTCACCGGCAGCCTGTACATCCTGGCGTTCGACGGGCCGCGTTTTTTCGGCCCGGTCACGCCGCTCGGCGGCCTCTCGTTCATGATCGGCTGGTTCACCCTCACCCTCACCGCCTACCGCGCGCGCCGCTAGCGGCGCTTCATACCGCGAGCGTGGCCCAACCCCGCCTGCGGCGGTACAGAAAATACACGAACGACAAAAGCAGCGCCACTGCCGCGACCTGCGGCAATAGCGCAACCCCCAGCGGCCCGAAGCGGACCCGCCCGTTGATTTCGCCTGTGAAGTGGGTGAGCATCTCGCCGTACTCGACGGTGAGGTGAATGGGGTAATCGCCGTCGCGGCTGCCGGGCGCGCGCCTGACGGGCACCTCGAACCGCTTCTCCTCGCCGCCGCGCAGGGTGAGGCCGATCATGCCCTTGAAGTTCTCCACCACCACCTCCGGCGGCGCGAGCAGCATCATCTGCACGTTCTTAAAGCTCGCGGAATGATTTTTGATATGCACGCTCAGCATCGATCCGCCGTCTTTCTCCGTGGCGCGGATCTCGCCGCCGATCTCGGACACCACCGGTTCCTGGTAATGGAATGAATCGGTATGAAGCGCCGTCCTTTCCTCGCCCGCGTCGTCCCGGTAGTGCACCATGACCGCGATGGGGTAACGCCCCGGCCTGACCACCGGCGGGTGCTCGCGGTTTTCCATCGTCACGCGCCCGCCGGGGGCGAGGCCCGCCACCTTCGGCATCATCGAATAGCTGTGATGAAAGTGGAACATGGGATGGACGCGGGTAAGCGGCTCGCTGCCGGCGTTTTCCAGGGTGAGAGTGAGGCGCACCTCGCCCCGCTCGCCGACGGCGCTCGCGGTGGTTATTTTCAGGGAGCCCGCCTGCACGGGAGTGAAGGCAATCCCGATAAACGCAACCAGCCAGCACGAGGCAAGCCCCCACCTCCATTTGAACAGATGGCTCTTTCCAGGCATCGATTCCATAAAATTATTTTATCACAGGCCGGTTCTCAATCATTCAGTTTGATGGGCCGTTGTTCCCGCTTCC
>QJWD01000340.1 GCA_003235465.1 Nitrospirota bacterium
TGACCCTGGTGAACCGGGACCTGATGGGGTTTCGCATGCTTTTGGGACGCGAGGCGATCCGCAGGCGTTTTTTGGTGGATTCAGGTAAATCGTTTCTGACCGGTAAACCGCACAGGAAAAAATCAATTTAAGGAGACTTGGATGAATATCGCGATACTATCGCGGGGCCCGAAGCTTTATTCGACCCGCCGCCTGGTGGAGGCGGCGAAACTACGGGGCCACAACGCGGAGGTGATCGACCCTCTGCGATGTTATGTGAACATCACCTCGCACAGCCCGCAGGTCCACTACAAAAAACGGGTGCTGAACGAGTTCCAGGCGGTGATTCCGCGCATCGGCGCATCGATCACGTTCTTCGGCACCGCCATCGTGCGCCAGTTCGAGATGTCCGGAACCTATTCCCTCAACGAATCGGTGGCGATCTCCCGATCACGGGACAAGTTGCGTTCGCTGCAGATTCTGGCCAAGAAGGGCATCGGCCTGCCGGTAACCGGGTTCGCCCACCTCACCGAAATGACCGAGGACCTGATCGATCTTGTCGGCGGCGCGCCTCTCATCGTCAAGCTGCTGGAGGGAACACAGGGCAAGGGCGTGGTGCTGGCGGAAACCAACAAGGCGGCGGAAAGCGTGATCAGTGCGTTTCGCGAGCTGGAAGCGCACTTCCTGGTGCAGGAATTCATCAAGGAAGCAGGCGGTTCGGATATCCGCTGTTTCGTCATCGGCGACCGGGTGGTCGCCTCCATGATGCGCAAGGGCAAGGAAGGCGACTTCCGCTCCAACCTGCACCGCGGCGGCAGCGCGCAGAAAATAAAGATCACGCCGGAGGAGCGCAGCACAGCCGTCCGCTCGGCGAGAGCGATGGGTCTTAACGTCGCCGGTGTGGATCTGCTCAGATCCAGCCATGGTCCGGTGGTCATGGAGGTGAATTCCTCGCCGGGCCTGGAGGGCATCGAAAAATCCACCGAGGTGGATGTGGCGGGCAAGATCATCGAATTCATCGAAAAGGATGCCCGCCCCTGGAACACCAAGACCACGGGAGAGGGTTGATGGTTTCCCCGCTTATCATCGGCAAGACGCCCGTCGGCGCCGGGGAGCGAAGGAGAATCGATATCCAGACCGCACCACTTTATGACGGCACCCATCTGTCCATTCCGGTGGAGGTGGTTCGCGGACGCGCCGAGGGCCCGACCCTGTTCATCTCGGCGGCGATTCACGGTGACGAAATCATCGGCACCGAAATCATTTCCCGCCTGCTGAGAAACAGATCCCTGGAAAAACTGAAGGGAACGCTGATCGCCATTCCTGTGGTCAACGTATTCGGTTTCAACCAGCTCAGCCGTTACCTCCCCGACCGGCGGGACCTCAACCGATCATTTCCCGGTTCCGCCACGGGTTCATTGGCGAGCCGCCTGGCGCACACGCTGATGACGGAGGTGGTGAGGAAATGCAGCCATGGTATCGACCTGCACACCGGGGCGATTCACCGGGAAAATTTCCCGCAAATCCGCGCTTCTCTGGACGACCCGGAAACCAAGCGGCTGGCGTTCGAGTTCGGTGTTCCGCTGATTCTGAATTCCCGGGTCCGCGACGGTTCTCTAAGGGAGGCGGCGAGGAGGAGAAAAATATCCATTCTGATCTTCGAGGGGGGCGAGGCCCTGAGGGTGGACGAGAGGGTCATCCAGATTGGCCTCAAAGGTTGCCTGTCGGTGATGCGGGCCATCGGCATGTTGCCGAAAAAAAAACACGCGGTTCGCAAGGAAGCGTTTATTTCCTGGCAAAGCCAGTGGGTCAGGGCGCCGCAAAGCGGCATGATCCGCTCCCTCAAGAACCTAGGATCGCAATTGAAGGAAGGGGAGCTGATCGGCACCATCGCCGACCCGTTTGGAAAAAAGCAGACCAATGTGATTTCGCCGGTGGAGGGCATCGTGATCGGACAACTCAGGCTGCCCCTGGTCAATGCCGGCGACGCCATCTACAACATCGCCTCATTCCTCAATGCGCATCAGGTGAAAAAGAACATCGACCGGCTTGAAGAATACATGCCTTATTTTTACGACTGACGCCGGCGGAAAATGAAAAGCGAGGGTTGCTTCTTTTTATTAACGGCGGGCGATCTGTGTACTCTGGCAGGCAAACCGGCTCAGATGACCTTGTCATCTTTCAGGTGATTAACCAGGGCTCTCACTCCTTCTTCAAGCGAGCCCCCGAGCATCTGGCCTTTTTTCCTCCCGGCGGGCAGGCTTAGCGAAATGGGCCGAACGCGGTTATCGTTTCGTCCCATCGCCTCACTATCGAACCCCATGTCGGCGGCGCTTTTAACCTCAACGGTTTTCTTTTTTGCCGCCATGATGCCCTTCAGGGAGGGGAGCCTGGGTTTGTTCAGCCCCTTCTGGCAGGTCAGGAGAAGAGGGAGTTTCCCTTCAAGCACCTCGCTGCATCCCTCCACCTGACGGGTGATCTCGGCGCGGGCCCGATCTTCAGATAATAAAAGCCGCGTGACCACCGTCACGAACGGGATGCCCAGCAAAACCGCGAGGCTCGGCCCCACCTGGGCCATATCGTCATCCACGGCCTGGCGGCCGCACAGGATCAGATCGAAGGGCAAATCACGAATCGCGAGAGCCAGGGCTCGCGCCACGCCCAGGTTATCCAGGCCCTCGAACGCGGGATCACACAAGTGAATGGCGCGGTCCACCCCCATGGCAAGGGCGGTTTTGAGCGCGTCCTTAAAGCTATCGGGACCCAGGCTGATGGCCGTAACCTGGGTGCCTGCGCGGGCATCGGCTTCACGAATGCGAATGGCTTCCTCGAGTGCAAACTCGTCGTAAGGGTTGATGACGCGGGGGCTCCCCTCGGCGTCGACGTGGCCGTCGACAATTCGAATTCTCGCTGAGGTATCGACAACCTGTTTGATACAAACGATAATATTCATTAGAAATGGGAACGGTTTTCCGGGAACTTGAATTCTGCTATTATTGCACCGTTCCCCGGTTTTGGGAACCCCGTATGCGCCAACCTTTATCCCCCTTGTTCCGGGGATTCGTCATCCACCGAGTTCCAACGAAGGCAGCTTGATGACGTCGCCCACACAAACCGGCACCCCTCGTCCGGGAACCAACCTCACCTGGTGGCTGCTCAAATTATTGTTGATCGCTTACGCGTTCAACTGGTTTTCACTCATCACCGCAGACACCGACCTTTGGGGAAAAATCGCTTTCGGAGGCGAAATATGGAACAGTAAGAGCATCCCTGCAACAAATGGGTATTCCTTCACGGC
>QJWD01000257.1 GCA_003235465.1 Nitrospirota bacterium
AAGGGCAGGAGAAAATATGCAACGCCCGCGTGCTGGTCATCGGCACGGGGGGTCTCGGCTCGCCCATCGGCCTGTACCTGGCCGCGGCGGGCGTCGGCACCCTGGGCTTCATCGATTTCGACGTGGTGGACCTGAGCAACCTGCAGCGGCAGATCATGCACGGCGAATCCACCGTCGGCAAGCTCAAGGTCGACTCGGCGAAGGGCCGCATCGCCGACCTCAACGCAAGCGTCAACGTGGTGACCTACAACGAGCGCCTCACCGCCGAAAACGCGATGCAGATCTTCAAGGATTACGACGTCATCATCGACGGCACGGACAATTTCCCGACGCGCTACCTGTCCAACGACGCCTGCGTCCTTTTGGGCAAGCCGCTCGTTTATGGCAGCATCCTCCGCTTCGAGGGCCAGGTGTCGGTGTTCGACGCGGCGCGCGGCCCCTGCTACCGCTGCCTCTACCCGGAACCGCCGCCGCCCGGCCTGGTGCCGAACTGCGCCGAGGGGGGCGTGCTGGGCGTGCTCTGCGCCACCGTCGGCTCGCTGCAGGCCACCGAGGCGCTGAAGCTCATCCTCGGCAAGGGCGACACGCTGATCGGCCGCTTCATGCTGTTCGACGCGCTCGGCATGAAGTTCCGCGAGATGAAACTGCGCAAGGACAAGGATTGCCCCATCTGCGGCGACAATCCCAGCATCAGCGAGCTGGTGGACTACGAGCAGTTCTGCGGCATCCTGCCTGTTGAAGAATCCGCCGAGGATAGCGCACTCGAAATCGACGCGGCGCTGGTGAAGGAAAAGCTGGACGGCGGCAATGGCTTCCGCCTGATCGACGTGCGCGAACCGTCCGAATACCAGATCTGCAAGATCGACGGCGCGGTGCTCATCCCCCTCGGGCTGATTCAGGAAAAGAAAATCGAAAACCTGGACGGCATCGGCAAGAACGACGAGATCGTCGTTCACTGCAAGGCGGGGGTGCGCAGCCTGAAGGCGGCCAAGGCATTGAAAGCGATGGGCTTCACCAACGTCAAAAGCATGCGCGGCGGCATCGAGGAATGGGCCGACCGCATCGACCCGTCGGTGCCCAAGTACTGAGCCTGGGGCAGCGCTTGACTGCAAGGGCCCGGCCCCCCTTGACAATGGCCGCGGGGAAGTCTATGTTTGAGAAATACGTGAACCTCTTATCCATCTTGAAAAAAGGAGGGGGTGTGAGCAACTCCGAAGGGTCTGAACGCGATTTTGAGAGGCTTTCCAAGGCGATCACCGAAGCGGTGATGAGCTCGGAAAAGGTCAAGAACATCGTCGCCGACATCCAGAAGAAGGACAAGATCTGCCCCCAGAGTTTCATGGTGCTGGTGCTCAAGATGCAGGTGCTGACCGAATCGATCGAGATGGAGGTGGAGGAAGACATCATCGAGCCGAAACCAGAGCCCAAGCGGGGCAAGAAGAAGGCATCGGAAAACCCCCAGTACATCGATGGCCGCAAGCTGTCCCGCAAGGAAATTGAGTATCAGGAGTTCGCGAGCAAGCAGTTCGACGCCGAGACCTGGCTCAAAAAGAACGGCCTTATTTTCTAGGGCCGCCATCCTCATACCCTTCGCGGCTGCTTTTCTGGCCGCGCCGCAGTCCGCCTGTTCCGAGGGCGGGGAGCACGCCCGCATGCTCATGGTCGAGCGCCAACTGAAACCGCGCGGCATAGCCGATGAACGGGTGCTGGCCGCGATGCTGAAGGTCCCCCGCCACGAATTCGTTTTGCCCGAGTACCTGGGCCGCGCCTACAACGATTCCGCCCTGCCCATCGATGAAGGCCAGACCATCTCGCAACCCTACATCGTCGCCCTGATGACCGAAAGCGCCCGCCTGACGCCGGAAGACCGCGTGCTCGAGGTGGGCACAGGCTCAGGCTACCAGGCGGCGGTGCTGGCCGAGATCGTGCGCGAGGTCTTCACCATCGAAATAAGCGGGACCCTGGCCCGCCAGGCGAAAGACCGCCTCGAAAGGCTGGGTTACGCCAACGTGAATGCGCGGCCCGGCGACGGCTACCTGGGCTGGCCGGAGGCCGCGCCGTTCAACGCCATTCTCATCACCGCCGCCGCGCCCCGCGTGCCCGAACCGCTGATGGCCCAGCTCAGGGACGGCGGCCGCCTGGTGATGCCGCTCGGCAACAACCCGCTCTCGCAGGAGCTGGTGGTGCTGACCAAAACAGGAAGCGGCGTCGAACGCGAAGTCATCGCCGGCGTGGTGTTCGTGCCGATGACCGGCGAAGTCCGAAAATAAGCGCCATCTCGAAGGAGCGCCGATGACTATTCGCCCTCCCGCCGTTGCCGGTGTGTTCTATCCCGAGACGCCGTCCGCCCTGATCGAGGAAATCGAAAAGCATATCGTGAAGGGAGAAACCAGGCGGCCCGCCCTGGGCGTCGTCGCGCCGCACGCCGGCATCCGCTACTCCGGCGACGTGGCGGGCGCGGTTTATTCCCGCATCGAGATCCCCCGCCGCGTGGTTCTCCTCGGCCCCAACCACACCGGGCGCGGGGCGGACGCGGCGCTCATGGCCGAGGGCCGGTGGGCGATGCCGCAGGGCGAGGTGCCCGTGGATGGCGACCTCGCGCACAGGATCCTCGGCGGCGCATCCCGCTTGCGCGCCGACGAAAGCGCGCACGCTGGCGAGCATGCCCTCGAAACCCAGCTTCCTTTCATGCAGTATTTCAAGGGCGGCTTCTCCATCGTTCCCGTTTGTTTAAGGCGGCAGAGCCTTGCCGAGTGCGAGGAGATCGGCCTCGCCATCGCCCGCGCCGTCGAGGCGTCGGGCGAGCCGGTTCTCATCGTCGCGAGCACCGACATGAGCCATTACGAAACCCACACCACGGCCCGGCGCAAGGATGCGCTGGCGAAGGAACAGATCGCCAAGCGCGACCCCAAGGGGCTGTGTGAGACGGTGCGCGCCGAAGCCATCAGCATGTGCGGCCTCCAGCCGGTGATGGTGATGCTCTTCGCCGTCAACCGCCTGGGGGCGACACGGACCGAGGAGGCCGGCTACATGACCTCGGGGGACATCAATGGCGATTGGGACCGCGTGGTGGGCTACCTGGGGATGGTGTTCAGCTAAGCGGTGGTTCGTCTTTCATCTGCATGAGTTCGATCTCGTAGCGGTCCGGATCTTCGGTGAAAATGAAGCGCGTGCCGCCGCCGGTCTCGATGGGGCCCTCGGTGATCGCCGCGCCCGCCTGGGTGAGCCGCGCCATGCACGCCTCGAGGTCGTCGACCTGAAAGGCGAGGTGGAC
>QJWD01000065.1 GCA_003235465.1 Nitrospirota bacterium
GGTGGTGAGGAACTTGATGTCCCGCACTTTCTTGAGGAACACGCGGGTGCGCGGGTGCAGGTGGCGGGAGTTCTGAAAATACGACCGCACCCTGGTAGCGAGGGATTTGGCCTTGCCGATATAAAGGATTTCTTCGCCGCTTCCGCGCATGATATATATGCCGGGGAGCTTGGGAATCCTGTCTATGATTTCGGATAGTTCCTTGTTCATGGCTCGCTTAGGGCCGCGGGCGGCGAAGGGGGCTCACCTTGGAAGCGCGGCGTGGATCATAACCCGGTGTTCTTATTATACGAAATCCCCCGCCTGGGCGAGGGGGTTTCTGTTCCTCTTCGGTGACCGACATGAACCTCTCTTGCTGGACTGGCCGCCTGCTCGTGGCCCTGGCCGTTCTCGGCATCACCGGCGCGGGCGCGCCGGCGGTGGCCGGGGAACCCGGAACACTCTCCTACGGCGCCGATGCGGAAGGCGGCGCGCCGTACATCTTTCCCGACCCAGAAAACCCCGAACGGCTGATCGGCTTCGAGGTGGACCTCGTCCACGCCCTGGCGCGGGAACTCGGCCTGAAGGCGAAGCACGTGCAAACCGACTGGGATTCCCTGATTCCGTCTCTCGTACGCGGCGATTTCGACATCGTCCTAAACGGCATCGAATGGACCGAGGCGAGGGAACGCGAGGTCGCCCTGTCCCTGCCCTACTATATCTACTCGCAGCAGCTCGTGGTGCGCGCCGACGATGCCTCGATCCAGTCTTTCGCCGACGTTTCCGGCAAGCGGGTGGCGACGCTCAAGGGCAGCGCCGCCAACGACCTTTTGGCCAAAACGCCGGGAGTGGAAACAGTGCTCTACGCCGGGCAGGTGGAGCCCTACCGCGACCTCGCCCTCGGCCGCGTCGACGCGGTGCTGCTCGACCTTCCCATCGCCGCCTATTACGCGCGCTCGCAACCGGGGCTCAGGTACGCCGGCCAGCCTTTGGCGGAAGGGCAGTACGTGATCGCCATCAAAAAGCAGGACGACGCCCTGAAAGGCCACATCAATCAGGTGATCGCGGCGCTTTACGCCTCGGGCGAACTTAAGAAAATATACACGCGCTGGGGCCTTTGGAACGAGGCGCAGGCGAAACTCGGCCACCCGGCGGTGGCCCGCGCCGCCGTCGCGCCTGGCGGGGAAAGCGTGTGGCGGTTTCTTCCCCTGCTTCTTAAAGGGGCGGCGGTCACGCTGGCGCTTTCCGTCCTCGCCATGGCGCTCGCCATTGCCTTAGGAATCGTGCTCGCCCTCGCAAGAAGGCTGGGCGGCCCGCTGCTCAAATCCCTGGCGGTGGGCTACATCGAATTCATCCGCGGCACGCCGCTGCTCCTGCAACTTTACATCATCTACTACGGGCTGCCCGGCATCGGCATCAACCTCGACGCATTCACCGCCGCGGTGCTCGGCCTCGGCCTCAATTACGCCGCCTACGAGGCGGAAATCTACCGCGCCGGCCTGGATGCCGTGCCGGCGGGGCAGACCGACGCGGCGCTGTCGCTCGGCATGACGCCGGCGATGCTTTACCGGCGCATCCTGATCCCGCAGGCGGTGCGAACGGCGCTGCCGCCGATGACCAACGATTTCATTGCGCTCCTCAAGGATTCGTCGCTGGTGTCCATCATCACCATCGTCGAGCTGACGAAAAGCTACAATATGCTCGCGGTGTCGTCGATGCGCTTTCTCGAACTCGGCCTGATGACGGCGGCGCTTTATCTCATGATGTCGTTCCCGCTGTCTCTCGTTTCCATACGCCTGGAAAGGCGCTTCGCCCGCTCATGATCGCCTGCCGCGATGTGGTCAAACGCCTGGGCGGCAAAACCCTGCTCGGCGGCATCCGGTTCGAGTTGGCCGAGGGCGAGGTGGTGGTGGTCATCGGCCCGTCGGGCAGCGGCAAGAGCACGCTGCTCAGGTGCATCGGCGGGCTGTCGCCCTTCGACCGGGGCCACATCCGCGTGGGCGAGACGGCAATCCACGGCAGGGAGACAAAAGGGGGCCCGCCCGATGCCAAAACGTTGCGCTCGCTGCGCCTCAGGATAGGGATGGTGTTCCAGCAGTTCCACCTGTTTCCGCACTTGAGCGTGCTCGAAAACGTCATCGAGGCGCCGATGGGGGTGCTGGGCCTTTCGCGCGAGCAAGCGGAGAAGCGGGCGGCGGACGTGCTCGGCAAAGTCTCCATGGCCGGGTTCGCCGGCCGCTATCCGGCGTCGCTTTCCGGCGGCGAGCAGCAGCGCGTCGCCATCGCGCGCAGCCTCGCCATGCAGCCTAAGGCGGTGTTGTTCGACGAGCCCACCTCGGCGCTCGACCCGGAAACCGTGGGTGACGTCCTCTGCGTCATGAAGACCCTCGCCGCCGAAGGGATGACCATGGTCGTGGCGACGCACGAGATGGGTTTCGCCCGCGAGGTCGCCGACCGGGTTCTCATGCTCGACGGCGGCCTGCTCATCGAAGCCGGCGCGCCGGGTAAAATTTTCCATTCGCCCGACCACGAGCGCACCCGCGCCTTTTTACGGCGCATCCTCAACCACTGACCCCGCGCCGCCGGCACGACAACGGCGGCGGCAATTTGCCATTTGATAACCGGCCGTCCTCGGGCTATACTCTCGCTTTAATGAGCACGCCGAACAACAACCAGCGCGGTTTCTGGGCCACCCGGATGGGCTTCATCCTCGCCGCTTCGGGGTCGGCCATTGGCCTCGGCAACGTCTGGAAGTTCCCCTACATCACCGGGCAAAACGGCGGCGGCGCCTTCGTCCTCTTGTACCTGGTCTGCATTCTGATCATAGGCATGCCTATCATGCTGGCGGAGTTCACCCTCGGGCGGCGCACCAACTTAAACCCCGTCGGCGCCTTTAACGCCCTTCGGCCCGGCTCGCCCTGGGTGGCCATCGGGTTCATGGGCGTGCTGGCCGGGTTTCTCATCCTGTCCTTCTACGCCGTGGTGGGCGGTTGGACGGTGGCCTACGTGGTCAAATCCGTCACCCACACGGTGCTCGATTTCACCTCGCCGGACCAGGCCGGAAAGTTTTTCGGCGCGTTCATCGCCAGCACCGGTGAGGTCCTGTTTTTTCACGCCGTGTTCATGGCGCTTTCCGTCGCCATCGTCATCAAGGGCGTGCACGGCGGCATCGAAAAGGCCTGCGACATCATGATGCCGACGTTGTTCGTCATCCTGCTCATCCTGATGGTTCGCTCGCTCACGCTGCCCGGCGCTTGGGAGGGCGTCGTCTTCTACCTGCATCCTGATTTCAGC
>QJWD01000154.1 GCA_003235465.1 Nitrospirota bacterium
GACTGCTGTTCCGTGTTCATGCCAGACCGGCCGGCCACGCGCGCAAACGAGAAAGACTTAGCCGAGGACGAAACCCGTTTTCCCTTTCAGGAATTGATGGACAAGGCCCGGGCCGCGGCGAAAATCTACCGGCTCGATGAACCCGGCGACAGCGCCGTCACCTCCGACTGAGAGCCGGGGGCGAGGGCGAGGAGTTCGGCGACGGATCCCGCGAGGCGCGGGTGGCGAAGCCCCGGCGCGAGGTCGGCGAGAGGGGCGAGCACGAAGCGCCGCTTCGCGATGTGCGGATGCGGGATAACAAGCGCCGGCGAGTTCAGGGTCAGGCGGTCGTAGAACAGGATGTCGAGGTCGATGATGCGCGGCCCCCATTTCACCCGCCGTACCCGGCCAAGCCGCCGCTCGATGGCGAGCAGCCGGTAAAGCATCTCGCGCGGTGAAAGAGCGGTGGCGAGGAGCGCCGCCGCGTTGACGAAGCGCGGCTGATCGAGAACCCCCACCGGCTCCGAACGGAACAGCTGCGAGCGGCGCTCGACCCGCACCCCCGGCTCGCGTTGCAGAAGATCCATCGCCCGGCGGCAGTTCGCCTCGGGAATCCCCAGGTTGGAACCCACTCCGATGTAGACCCAGTGCGGCACGATGTCAGGACCCAGGATTTAAGCGCGCGGCGCGTGCGGAAACTAGAACTCGAATTCGACCGAGGAGAGGCGCTTCTTTATTTCGCCCATGATGCGAACCTCGTCGGCCTTCTCCTTCGCCAGGAACGTGGCGGAGAAGCGGACGAAGGGGCCCACATCGTCCCAGGGCACGGTGGAGATCATCATTTCCTTGATCAGAAACTGCGAGAAATCCTCCGCCGTCTCGAAGCGCTGGCCGCCGGCGATGCCGCGTGGCGCCTCGACATAAAGAAAGAACGAACCGCCCGGCATGGAGGCATTGAAGCCGACCGAATTCAGCGTTTCCACCAGCAGGGACAGGCGGCGTCGGTACTTCTCGACGATGTCGCGGGTGATCTCCGGATGCTCGAGGGCGAAGATGCCGGCCTTCTGGATGGCGGCGAACTGCCCCGAGTCGACGTTGTCCTTCACGTGGGCGAGCCCCTTGACCACCAGCTCGTTGCCGACGATGAAG
This sequence comes from Nitrospirota bacterium, assembly GCA_003235465.1. The sequence continues at coordinate 1,129 of QJWD01000154.1, forward strand.
GCGATGCGCCAGCCGGTCATGTTGTACGCCTTGGAAAGCGAGTGCAGTTCCACGCCCACGTCCACAGCCCCGGGGACGGAGAGAAAGCTGAGCGGTTCGCCGTCGAAAGTGAGCGCCCCGTAGGCCGCATCCTGAACGACGATGATGGAATGCTTTTTGGCGAACGCCACCACCTTCTCGTAGAATTTGCGCGTGGCGTTGGCGCCCGTCGGGTTGTTGGGGTAGTTCAGGTAGAGGAGCTTGGCGCTCGCCACCGCCTCGGGCTCGATGGCGTCTAGGTTCGGCAGAAAATTATTTTCCCTGCCAAGGGGCAGCGGCACCACCCGGCCGCCCAGGTACTGGGTGTGCGTGCCCATCACCGGGTAGCCGGGGATCGTCATCAGCGTCACGTCGCCGGGGTTGATGAACGCCGAAGGCAGCATGGCCAGGCACGGCTTCGAGCCGATGGTGTGGTTGACGTGCTTTTCCGGATCGAGCCCGTCGACACCGAAAATATCCTTCATGTATTTGACGGCGGCGGCTTTGAACTCGCCGATGCCGTTGTCGGTGTAGCCGCGGTTCTCGGGTTTCTCCGCTTCCAGTTGAAGGGTTTTCACGACGCCGGGAAACGCCATCTCATCGGGCTCGCCGACGCCCATGTCGAACAGCTCCTTGCCCGGGTTTTCCGCCATGGCGGCGCGTTTCGCGCGCTTGATCTTCTCGAATTTGTAAATGCGGGTGTCTTTCCCGAAAGTATCCCCTCCCAGCCGTTCGGCAAAGAGGGATTGGATGAAGGGTTCATTGTCGGACATGAAGGGCTCCAGTTGCGGGCTTGCAACAAGCCCGGGGTTTGAGAATAAACCTAACGTTTTTAGCGAAAAACCGTCACCCTGTCAAGGCGCGGTGGCCGGGTGGGGCGGCGGCCTTCAGCGGGTGATCTGGCGGCCGTCCTGCCAGAGCCTGCCGAGCGAATCCCGGTAGAGGATGTCTCCATCGCTGGTGAAGCTGAAGCTCACCACCCGCCGGGACCCCGCGCCAAGCGCGCGGTTGCCGAGGAACAGGTTGTTCGCCGTCTGGTCGGTCAAATAGGCGACCTCCCCGGTGGGGCTCAGCTGAACGTCGATCAGCGAGAAGCGGCCGTCGAACAGTCTTTCCCGGTTGCGGTACAGCCTGCCGGCGTCGTCGGTGAAATAGACGTCGCCCGCCGTGTTGACGAGAAGGTGGCGAATGCGCTTCACCTGTTCGGCCAGGCGTTCGCCGTCCACGTACAGGAATCCGCTGTCGTCCCGGTAAATCGCCCGGCCGTTCGCCGAGACCAGCGGGTTACGCGGCGGGCCGTGTCTTCCGGAGCGGTCGCGCTCGAACGCCAAGGGCACCCGGCCGGCGCCGCTTTCCAGCGCCGCACCGTTTTTGAAGATCTCCCCCGCGCTGTTCAGGTAGACCACGTCGCCGCTCGAAGCCACCAGATAAACGACCACCGGGGCCCGGTGGCTGTTCAACGGGCCGTTTTCGTCGTACAGGTAAGGCCCAAGCTCGCTCAGGTAGTACACCCGGCCGTCGCGCGCCACCTTGAAATCGCGGATGGGCTGGCGGTTCAGGCGCGCCTCGTTCTTGAACAGGCCGGTGTTGTGGCGGTTGGTGTACACCGTGTCGCCCGCGCACGAGGTTTTGATTTCCTGGCTGTCGGTCACGGTGCGGCCGTTTTCGCAGCGCGTCCTGACCTCCTCGGGGGAGCGGGTGTCGTCGCGGGAATCGTCGTCGAACGCGGCGGCGGGGGCGGCGAACAGGGCGAGGCCGATGGCTATCGCGCCGAGGTGAGCCTTCATCGGAAACTCCTCTCTCGTTTGCCACTTGCCCGCGCGGCTCAAGCGGTCACGCTCAGGCGGGAGATTCGCCGTCCTCTTCGTCTTCGGTGTCGGCGCTCAGGCCGGCGGCCTTCTGCGAATAGCGCAGGTATTTGATGATCTCGCTGATTTCCGCGTCCGTCATCTTGGCGCGCTGCGGCGGCATCTTGCCGGTGCCTTCTTTCACCGTTTGCCGGATGTCCTCATCGCTGAAATTGGGAGCCAGGTATTCCTCACCGATGAGCCTGGGCGCGGGGGTTTTCTTGCCCATGGCATCGGGGCCGTGGCAATTGGCGCAGATGCGGTGAAAGTTCTTCTGCC
>QJWD01000246.1 GCA_003235465.1 Nitrospirota bacterium
GCGTGACCGCGTCGAGCGCCGACGCCTTCTGCCTTACCGAGCGGGGCACCCAGTCGAGCGAGCGCAGCTCATCCAAAATGGCTCCGCGCACGCGGAATTCGGCGTAGGTCTTGAACCGGGCACCGCGCGAGGGGTCGTATTTCTGAATGGCGTCGAACAGGCCGAGCACGCCAACGCTGACCAGGTCGTCCACTTCGATGTGGGGCGGCAGGCGCATGGCGATCCTGCCGGCTACGTACTTGATCATCGGCGCGTATTCTTGGATGATCGCGTCGCGGTTCTCCACGGAAATTTCGAGCTCGTCGCCCATGGCTTGCGGTTTATCGCTCATCGGATCCGATCAGTGAGGGATCATACGGTTTCATCCACCCCCTTGGCATTCTCAGGGGAGGGGCCGGGGCTGTCATCGGCGGAAGAAAACCAGGTGAGCAGGGCCCACGCCAGCGCTCCGAACACGAGCGCGGCCTCCACCCCGCGAAAAAGCGCCGTGGTGACGCGCGCGCCAGTGGCGACGCTGCCGAAGGCGAGCACCGCGAAAGAAACCAGCGCCCAGGCCAGGGCAAGTTTATTTTTGGTTGTGGGGCTCATCGAACCTGAAAGGCGCTTTTCCAGAAAAACGGCCGGTCCCCATCGCCGGCGGCGGACCGCTCCTCCCCGGCGATTTTTTCGGCCAGCGCGTTCATGCACTGGCTCACTTTCGAATACGGGTAAGCCTCCATGAAGGCCTTCTGTTGCCTGACGGCTTTCGGCACGTTGGCGTCGTAATGAATGTAGCCCAGGTATTCCAGCGAAACGTCGGCGAGAAACCGGTCGGCCACCGCCGCCAGATTATTGAAGATGCTTTTCGCCTCACGTTCCGACTCCACCAAATTGATGATGACGCGAAAGTATTTCTGCGCGTGCTTGTGGTTCAGCACCTTGATGAGGGCGTAAACGTCGGTGAGCGACGTCGGCTCGGTGGTGGCAACCAGGAGAATCTCGTGCGCGGCGCTGCAAAAATAGGTGACGTTCTCGGAGATGCCCGCGCCGGTGTCGAAGATCAGGAAATCGTAAAGCTGGCTCACCCGGTCGAGCTCGTCCATCAGGACTATTTTTTTCTCGGCTTCGAGCTGGGTGAGTTCCTGCAGGCCGTCGCCGGCGGGCAGGATGCTGAGATCCGCCGGGCCGCGAATGATGATGTCCTCGATGCTTTTCTCGCCGGAGAGCACGTGGCCGATGTGATACTTAGGATGCAGGCCGAGGAGGATGTCGATGTTGTTGAGGCCGAGGTCGGCATCGACCACGAGAACCTTCTGGCCCCGTTTGGCGAGGCCGTAGGCCAGGTTGGCCACCACGTTGGTCTTGCCAACGCCGCCCTTGCCGCTGGAGACCGCCAAAACCCTGAGTGATGAATTGTTCATGTAATTGGTGCGAAGGTTAGCGGATTTCGGCGCGAGGGACACCTCGCATCGCGTTAATCTAGCTCGATTTGGGTTAAAAATCAAATGAATAACCGGCGCGCGCGCGTGCCGCCCCCGGCTTTCGCCGGCACCACATCAGGGTGACCGGATAATCGGGATGGCCCCGGCGGATACCTATCCGCCGGGGTCCTCTTGGCCCTGGGCCCCCTCCCCCACCACCGAGGGGGCAACCCGAACCAAGTGTCGAGACAGGCTCCCGATTAACTTTTTCGCCTCATCACGCCACGCCGCCCGAGGCGCCGCCCAGGCTCACCACCTTGAGGGTGCGGATCTGCACCGAGGGCAACACCTCGCTGTGCGACAGCACGACGAGATCCGGCATGAACCGCTCGGTGAAGCGCCTGAGATGCATGCGGATGCCCGGCGGCGCAAGCAGCACCGGCGAGGTCTCGAGCTTCGGGCCGAGCGTCTCGACGGCCTCCTTCAACCTGGCGAGCAGCCGCTCGGCGACGGTGGGCTCGAGCGCCAGGTAGGAGGAAAGTTCGTTTTTCTGGATCGAGCCTTCGATCACGCCCTCCACCGTCCTGTCGAGGGTCAGCACCGACAGGGTGCCGTCCGCGCCCTGGTACTGGCGGGTGATGGGCCTGGCCAGCGCGTGGCGGACGTATTCGGTGAGCAGGTCCGCGTCCTGCGTGACCGGCGCGTAATCGGCGAGCTGCTCGAGGATGGTTCTCAGGTCGCGAATGGAGATCTGCTCCCTCAGCAGGTTCTTCAGCACCATCTGCACCTTGCCGAGGCTGAGCAAGGCGGGGATCAATTCCTCCACCACCTTGGGGTTCGATTCCTTGAACTTGTCGAGCAGCGTCTGCACTTCCTGGCGGCCGAGAAGTTCATCGGCGTGGCGCTTCACGGTTTCCTTGATGTGGGTGGTGATCACCGTCGACGGATCGACGACGGTGTAACCGGCAACCTGCGCCTCCTGCTTGCCCGCCGGCATGATCCAGAGCGCCGGCAGGCCGAAGGTGGGTTCGCGGGTGTCCAGCCCGTCGACTTCGCGGGTCACGGTGCCGGGGTTCATCGCCATGAGCCGCCCCATCATCACCGCCCCGCGGGCCACCTCGACGCCCTTGATGACGATGGCGTATTCGCTGGGCTTGAGCTGCAGGTTGTCGCGAATGTGCAGGGGCGGCACGATGAAACCCATCTCCAGGGCGAATTGGCGGCGGATGGATTTAATGCGCTCGAGCAGCTCGCCGCCGCGCTCGGCGTCGACAAGCGGGATCAGCTCGTAGCCCACTTCCAGCTCCATGACATCGAGCGGCAGGATGGATTCGACGCGCTCGGGCGCCGGCGCCCTGGCCTTGTCCTCCAGTTTCTTGAGTTCCCGGGTCTCGTCCGCGCGGATGTCGCGCATGCGATAAAACGCGATGAGCCCGGCGATGGCGGCCAGGATGAAAAACGGCGTGTGCGGCAGGCCGGGAATCAGGCCGAAGAAGAACAGCGCCGCCGAGGCGATGACGAAGGCGTACGGCTGGTTGAGCAGCTGGCCCATCAACTCGAACGGCAGGTTCTTGTCGGACACGGCCCGGGTGACCACGAGACCGGCGGCGGTGGACACAACGAGGGCGGGCATTTGCGATACCAGGCCGTCGCCGATGGTGAGCAGGGTGTAAATCTGCGCGGCGTCGGCCACGTCCATGCCCTTTTGCAAGACGCCGATGCCGAAACCGCCCAAGATGTTGATCAGGGTGATGAGGATGCCGGCGATGGCGTCGCCGCGGACGAAGCGGATGGCGCCGTCCATGGAGCCGTAAAAATCCGCCTCGCGCTCGAGGGTCTGGCGGCGTTTTCTCGCGTCCTGCTCG
>QJWD01000408.1 GCA_003235465.1 Nitrospirota bacterium
GTTTTCGACCCGGCGCGCCTGAACCTCGGGCCAGCCGCACTTCCCATACATCCCCCAATTCCGGAGGCCTGCGATGAAAACCCTGACCTTAAGCGTCCTATCGATATTTCTGTTTGTCACCGGCGCGTCCGCCGCCAGCACGACAGACCAGCAGCAGCTTTTGCGCAAGGCGAGCATGGTGCTGGAGGAAATCAAGAACGCGCCCGACGAGGAAATTCCGAGTGAGCTGATCTCGCGCGCCAAGGCGATCATCATCTTCCCCACCATGGTCAAGGGCGGCTTCATCGTCGCGGCGCGTTACGGCAAGGGCGTCGCCGCGGTGCGCGACAGCAAGACGGGGCAGTGGGGCGCGCCGGCGTTCCTGTACACCGCGGGCGGCAGTTTCGGATTTCAGATCGGCGCGCAGGCGGTGGACCTGGTCCTTTTGGTGATGACGCAGCGCGGCATCGAAGGCCTGATGAAGGACCAGTTCACCCTCGGGGCCGATGCGGCGGTGGCGGCGGGGCCGGTGGGCCGTCATGCCGAAGCGGGGGCGGACATCCTTATGCAGGGTGAAATTTATTCGTATTCGAGGAGCAAGGGCGTGTTCGCCGGCGTCTCGCTGAAGGGCGCGGTCATCACCGCCGACACCGACGCCAACTGGGATTATTACAGCAGGCCGCTCAGCCCCGAGGACATCCTGATCCACAAGAAAGTGACGAAGACGCCGCAGTCCGGCGTGCGCTTCTCCAAGGGCCTGGACCGCCTGGCGCCGGCCTGGAAGCCGAGCCGCGGATAAGCGCACCCCTAGCCGGTGATGCGGGCGCGGATTTTGGCGCTCGCGATGTCGAGGGATATCACCACGATGGCGATGGCGAAAAGGGCGGTGGCCGCGCGCGTGTACTGCAGCAGGTTGATCCACTGCTGCAACAGAAAGCCGATGCCGCCGCCGCCGACGAAGCCGATGATTGTCGACATGCGCACGTTGATGTCCCAGCGGTAGAAGCTGAGCGCGAGAAACTGCGGCACCACCTGCGGCAGCACGGCGTACAGCACCACCTGCATCGGCCTCGCGCCGGTTGCGGTGATGGCCTCCACCGGCCCCTTGTCGATGCTTTCGATCTGCTCTGAAAACAGTTTGCCGAGGGCGGCGATGGAGTGCAGCCCGAGCGCCAGGGTGCCGGCGAACGGGCCGATGCCCACCCACACGGCGAACAGGATGGCGAGAATGAGCGGTTCAATGGACCGCATCAGGTTGAACCCCGAACGCACGGCGTAATACACCAGCGTGCCGCCCGCGCGGCCGGTCATCAGGTTTTGCGCGCCGAGGAAACTGAGCGGCACCGCCACCAGGATCGCCAGGGTGGTGGCCATCAGCGCGAGAAAAACCGTCTCCAGCATTTTTTCCAGCGTCAGTTTCAGGGTTTCGCTCATGCGAAAGCCGCCGGTCTTCCAGGTGAACAGCGCGCGCACGCGCTGCTTTTCCCCGCGCGCGATGGCGGGTACCTTGAAGTCGTGCGTGAAGCGCCCCGCCTGGTCCGCCTCGATTTTCCCCAGTGGAAACTCCTGCCCGATCGAATTGACAAAGTAAAGCGCGCCCGCCGCGTCCGGCGGCAGGTGCGCGCCCGATACCGTGACCGCATCGCCGATGACCCCCGCGTAACGGGACAGGGTGAGCGCGGCCTCACCCACAGGCGGCGGCGCGGGCGGCCTCGGCTCGGGGATGCCGGTGGCAAGGAGGACGAAACCGGCATCGACCGTGAGCTCCCCGGTGTTGGCGGTGAACAGTTCGGGGCGGACGAGGTCGGCAAGCAGCGGCCGTATGAGGTGAAAGTCGGTTAACAGCGCGCGCGGGTTGATCTCGGTGACCTTCCAGCCGTAGGCGTAAACAGAGGCGAGCAACAGGACGATCAGGAGAAACCGCGTGCGCGCGTAAAACGGCCGCGGAGGAGGGGCCTCGTCAGCGGGCATGGGCCTTGCGCCCTTCCAGGGCGGCGGGAATGGGGGTGCGTGTTTCCTGCTGTGCTGCGGCGGTCGGCATGGGCGAGGGGGGTTAAAGGTTGAGGCCCGCCGCGGTGGTCCAGATCAGGGCCAGCCCGGCAAGCAGCACGGCGGCGTTCAGTTTGACCGCCAGCGAATGCAGGGCCTTGAAACGCGATTCGAGAGCCTTTTTATCGTCCGGCTTGCGGGTGGTTTTTATTTGTTCCTTGAGCCCGCGCACCTTCGGGTTGATGGCGAGGCCGGTGTAGGCTGTGCAGGCGGCCATCACGCCCCAGATGGCGAGCTTCACCGACGGAACCGCCGGCAGGCCCGCCAGGAGCGCGGCAAGAATCAGCCCCGCGCACACATAGCCGATGGCGTAATAGCGCGGGAAAATGACTTCGATCACCTCGCCCGCCGAGGACCGGTCGAGGGTCTTGAACAGCGCCGGGGCGGCAAAGAACGAGAAGAAAAGAATCGACCCCACCCAGAAGACGAGGGCGAAAAGATAAAGGAAATGGATGAACGTGGTCATGGAAGCCTGCGGGTGAATGGGATTCCGGGCTCGCTTGCGGGATTATAACCCGGCGGCCCGGGGCAAGGGCAATCAATTCCTGGGCGCGGCCATTTCTTCCAGAATGCGCGCCGCCGCCGCTTGCGGGTCCTTCGCATCACGGATCGGCCGGCCGACCACGATGAGGTCGGCGCCGGCGGCCACAGCCTGGGCGGGGGTGATGATGCGGCTCTGGTCCTGGCTCCCGGCGCTCCACGCCGGGCGAATGCCCGGCACCACGGCGAGAAAATCCGCCCCGAGCTCCGCCTTCACCAGCGCGAGTTCCTCTCCCGAGCACACCACGCCGGAAAGCCCCGCCTGTTTCGCAAGCGCCGCTCTTTGAAGCACGATGTCCCTCGGCCGTGTGCCGGGGCGAAAGCCGGTGGCGGCGAGGTCGTTCTCGGAAAGGCTGGTAAGCAGCGTCACCGCGAGCACCTTCAGCCCGTCGAACTCGCGCGCCGTCTCCAGCATGGCCCGGCCGCCGCCGGCGTGCACGGTGATGTAACAGTCGCCAAGTGCCCGGGCGGCTGAAAGTGCGCCCTTCACCGTGGCGGGGATGTCGTGCAGCTTGAGGTCGAGGAAGATGTCGGCCGGGCTGTGGTCCTTTACCGCGCGCACGATGTCCGGCCCTTCGCGGGTGAACAGCTCGAGCCCGACCTTGAAACAGCCGACCTGGCCTGAGAGCATCGTGACCAGCCGGAGGGCGCTTTTCCTGTCCGCCACATCGAGGGCGAAGGCCAGCCTTTTCGTG
>QJWD01000172.1 GCA_003235465.1 Nitrospirota bacterium
TGGCCGAAACCGGAGCCTGGGCGGCAAGCGAGAAGCCGATGAGAAGGCCGGCGAGGGTTGTGTGCCTGAGGATCGCCTGGATCATGGACCGTGGTTCCGGTTTCCGAAGTGGGACGGCATCAGGTTTCATTATAGCTTAAATTTCGCCGTGGAAAACCCCGGCCCGCCCCTGCCCCAGGTGTGTCAGATTTTTCCCCCGCCGGGGATTTTTCCCTGCTGGCTATTCGATGAATTTCCCATGCCGCCGCGCGCCGCCGTACGAGGGGCGTTTGCCCGCACTGGGCAAACATTCCCTTGAAAAATACCATGTAATGCTTTAAAAAGCCCTACGGCTATAGTGGGAAAATGGGTGGAACGCACCCTGATCAGTTGGCCGGGGCCAAAACCCGGCACGGGAACGCATGGAAATCCAGATTAATTTCGACGACATGAAATGGACGGCCCTGGGGCCGGAGATCACGGTGCTTATCACCGCGCTCGCGGTGCTCATCCTCGGTCTCAGGAAAGAGTGGGACAACAACCGCTTCCTCTCCACCGTGTCGATCGCGGGCGCGGGCGCCGCCCTTCTGTTCTCGTTCGCCCTCTGGGGCGGGGCGCCCACCGCCGACAGCGGCGAGAGCCCGGATATGTTCATGAACGCCCTCATCCACGACCGCTTCTCGCAAAGTTTCAACATCTTTTTCCTGGTCATGTCGCTGTTCGCCTTCTTCGGCTCGGTGCGCTACCCGCTGGCCGACAACCGCAACAAGGCGGAATATTTCGCCCTCGTCCTGCTCGCGGTGGCGGGCATGATGTTTCTCGCCAAGGCGGGAACCCTGATCACGGCGTTCATTTCCCTGGAGATCTTCTCCATCGCCCTCTACATCCTGTGCGGTTTTTCCGCCAAGCACGGCACCGGCCGGGAGCACCCGGCGGATGGCGCGGAACTGAGCTGGGAGACCCTGGCGTCGCAGGAGTCGACGGTCAAATACCTGCTCACCGGGGCGTTCGCTTCGGCCATCCTGGTTTACGGCATGGCGCTCATTTACGCGGGAATCGGGACGACGGAAATCCGCCTGATCGGCAGGTTGATGCAAGAAAACCCCTACACCAAGAACACTCTGGTGTTCATTGGCGTGGGGCTCATGTTCGCCGGCATGGCGTTCAAGGTTTCGCTCGTGCCCTTTCACTCCTGGACGCCGGACGTGTACCAGGGCGCGCCAACGCCGATCACCGGTTTCATGTCGGTGGCCACCAAGGCGGCGGCGTTCGCCCTCATCGCGCGGGTGTTCTTCACCGCCCTGCCGGATATCCAGAAGGTCTGGATGCCCATCCTGTTCGGCGCTTCGGCGCTCACCATGCTCATCGGCAACACGGCGGCTATCTTCCAGGACAACGTCAAGCGGATGCTCGCCTACTCCGGCGTCGCGCACGCCGGCTACCTGCTCATCGGCATCGTAGCCAACAGCCAGGACGGCGTCGCGAGCATCCTATTTTACCTAGCGGTTTACCTGTTCATGAACGTCGGCGCGTTCGCCGTGCTGTTCATCCTCGAGGGCGAGGGCAAGGACGGCGCGTCGATCAACCGCTTCAAGGGGCTGGCCAAACGCAACCCGCTTCTGGCGGCGGCGATGACGTTGTTCATGCTGTCGCTCGCGGGCTTCCCGCCCACCGCCGGGTTCTTCGGCAAGCTGTTTTTGTTTGTCGCGGCCATCAAGGCGGGGTACACCCTCATCACCCTCCTCGCGGTGATCGCCAGCGTCATCTCGGTGTATTTCTACCTGCGGGTGATCGCGATGATGTACTTCCACGAAAGCGAGGCGGAACAGGCGCTCCCCATCAGCCGGGGCATGGGGGCGCTGGTCGGGGTGAGTTCGCTGGCCATCCTGGTGATCGGCCTTTTCCCCTCCGGCCTCATGCAGATCGCCCTCAATTCCCTCCCCTTCTGACCCGCCCCAACTTAAAGCATTACCTTAGGGAATGCTCGTCAACCCTCCAGGCAAGCCATAATCCCGGCTCCGAACCCGTTGTCGGCAACGCGCTGTAGTCCGCCGCTTTTCTGGCCGAGCCGTAGTCGTCTAGCAGGCCGTGGGCGTTGAGACAAAGCCCCAGCCTGCCGGTGAATTCGTTTTCCAGGTAGTTGACCGCGAACGAGTTGAACGCGCCGTAATCGTAGCCGAGCACTTCGTAGCCGCGCACGAGGGCGGGCGTCTCCGGTGAAAGCCGTCGGCGGACCATGGCGCGGATGCCCGGCTCGCCTTCGTTTCTCTCCGGGTCCGGCGGCTGGTGGGCGAGTAAGCGCTCCACCTCGTTTTCAGCGAGGGCCACCGATAGCAGCTTGAGGTCGGGCACCGCCTCGGTGTAGCGGCGATGGAACTCGCTGGCGGTCGTCACATCGAAAAAGACGCCGCCGAACCCGATCCGCCCCGCCTCGAAAAGACCCTCGACCACGCCTTGCATTGCGGCGCAACCGGCCTGGTCGAGACCCAGCCTCTGCTTTACGTCCGCCTTTTCCTCGTCGGAAACGCCGGTCCACCACCAGCCCCAGAGATCGGGATAGAGATGACAGAGGTGGCCGTCCACAATCCAGAACTTTTCCGGCAGCAGCGGCTTTTGCCGCCGCCACTCGGCGCTGGGCTTCGCCTGCACGAGAAAATAGCCGCCCGAGATAAAACCCACGCCCCCTCCTCACAAAATAAACGTCACCGGTCCGTCGTTGACCAGGTCCACCTGCATGTCGGCGCCAAAGCGGCCGGTGGCGACGGAAAGCCCCGCGGCCCTTAGCCGCTCCACGTAATGCAGGTAGAGGGCCTCGCCCACCTCGGGCGGCGCCGCCTTGTCGAACCCGGGCCGCCGGCCGCGCGAACAGTCGGCGGCCAGGGTGAACTGCGACACCACCAGCACCTCGCCGCCGATGTCCTGGCAGGAGCGGTTCATCTTGCCGTTTTCGTCGGCGAAGATGCGCAGCTCCCGCGTCTTGTCGGCAAGCGCCGTGGCCCGCTCCCGGTCGTCCCCCTTTTCGACGCCGATGAGGACGAGCAGCCCGCTGCCGACGCGGGCGATCTCCTCCCCCGCCACGCTCACCGCCGCCCGCTTCACCCGCTGCAACACCAGTTTCACACTCGTTCCATACTTAAAGCATTACATTAAGAAATAATAACCAATATCCTACTTTGCCGTAAAAAACCTTGCGCTCGTTCCCTCCGGCCCGATGGCCACCTTGATACGCGCCCCGCAGCGCGGGCAGGTTCCCTCGTAGGCGTTTTTCTCCCGGTTGAGGT
>QJWD01000421.1 GCA_003235465.1 Nitrospirota bacterium
AAGGGATGGCGCAGGCTGCTCCTGCTATTGATCCTTGGCGGCGCTGTAATCTGGCTCTATCAGGCGGGCCACCTCGGCCCCCTGGTGGGAAAACTGACGGCGCTTGTCGAGGGCCGGAAAGACGCCGGGCCAAGCGTCGAGGATTATGACTTTCAACCGGTTACGCGCGGGGACATCCGTCAGAAGGTGCTGGCGACGGGCACCGTGACGCTCAAGACCGGCGCCGAGGTGAAAATCGGCGCGCGCATTTCCGGCAAGCTCGAGAGCCTCAAGGTGAAGATCGGCGATTTCGTCAAGGCGGGGGACCCGATCGCCATGATCGAGCACGAGGATTTGCTCGCGCGGGTGGCCCGTTTCCGAGCCGACTTGGCCGCCGAGGAGGCCCGGCTCGCCAAGATCCGCCACGAGAAGCCGCTCGAGATCAACGCCGCCATGGCGGAGCTCGAGGAACTCCAGGTGCAGCAGGATTTGGCGCTGAAGACGCTTGCGCGCAACCTGGAGCTCAGCGGCCAGGGGGTGGTGTCGCAGTCGGTGGTGGACGAATCGCAGGAACGGGTGAAGGTGCTGAAGTCGCAGATCCGGGTGGCGGAAGAAAAGCTCAAGCTCGAGGAAGCGCGGCTTGAGAACGATATCAAGGTCGCCAAGACGCAGGTGGAGCGCGCCCGCGCCACCTTGAACGAAGAAGAGACCCAGCTCTCCTACGCCCGCATCACCGCGCCCATCGATGGGGTGGTGGCGTTCATCTCCACGCAGGCCGGGGAAACCGTGGTCGCGGGCCTGAGCGCGCCCACCTTCGTGACCCTCATCGACCTCAGGAAACTGGAGGTGACGGCCTTCGTCGACGAGACCGACATCGGCCGCATCGCCCTTGGCCAGGAAGCGGTGTTCACCGTCGACACCTACGCCGACAAGTTGTTCAAGGCCAGGGTCAGGGAGATTCGCCCCAAGGCGGTGATCAAGGACAACGTGGTCAACTACGAGGTCATCCTCGAGATCGAGCCAAAAAGCCTGGCGCTGCTTCGGCCCGAGATGACGGCCAACGTGGTGGTGACCACGGGCCTTCACAAGCAGGTGTTGATCGTGCCTCGGGAAGCGGTCAACCGCGAGGGGAAAAAAACATTTGTGCTCAGGTGCCAGGGTGAGACACTGGAGAGGGTGCCGGTGGAAACGGGCTGGCGCGAGGGTGACCAGGTCGAAGCCCTGTCCGGGGTGAGCGAGGGCGACCAGGTCGGCATCCTCCGAAAAAGCGAAAACAGCGACAAGCGAAAAAGCGGGAGGCGCAGGCGGCGGTGAGCCTCATCGAAATGCGGTCCATCACCAAGGTGTACCGGAACGCCGGTCTTGAGACGGAAGTGCTTCGTGGCGTTTCGCTCGACATCGAGGACGGCGAGTACGTCAGCGTGATTGGCCCGTCTGGCGCCGGCAAGAGCACGCTGATGGCCATCATGGGCTGCCTCGCGCTCCCCACCTCCGGTACCTACGTCCTCGATGGCGAAGAAGTACAGAGGATGAGCGACCGCAGGCTTTCCGGCGTGCGCAACGAGAAGATCGGCTTCGTGTTCCAGGCCTTCCATTTGCTAAAAGGCGTCTCGGCCATGGACAACGTGATGATGCCGCTGATGTACTCGGAGCGCGTGCCGAAGGACGCCAGACGGCTCGCCGAAGCCGCCCTCAAGCGGGTGGGCCTCGGCCACCGGCTGAACCACACGCCCGGCCAGCTCTCCGGCGGCGAGCAGCAGCGCGTCACCATCGCGCGGGCGCTCATCACCTCGCCCCGGATCATTCTGGCCGACGAGCCCACCGGCAACCTCGACTCGAAAAACGGCGCGGAGATCATGAGCGCCTTCGACCTGTTGAATGCCGAGGGCGCGACGATCATCCTCATCACGCACGAGCAGGAAGTCGCCGAGCACGCGAGCCGCATCATCACCATGAGGGACGGGCAGATCGAGTCCGACACGCGCCATGAGAATCTTCCGCAACCTGAAGCAGGCCCTTCGCGAACTTAGCCAGAGCAAGGGCAACACCTTTTTGATGACGCTGGGCATCCTCATCGGGATTGCCTCCCTCACCGTCATCGTCGCCATCGGCGAGGGCACCAAGTCGGCGGTGCTCGACCGCATCACCAACCTGGGCTTCGGGCCGGATTCGTTTTCCGTCATGGCGGGATCGGGGCGGTTGTTTTTTTCCCGCACCGAAAACCCCACCAGCATGACGCTGGCCGACGCCGACGACATCCTCGCTATGCCGACGGTGCGCATGGTCGTGCCCAGGCAGCGCGTGTCCATGAAAATGATCTCCCGCGGGCAGTTCACCGAGACCCGCGTCTACGGCGTGACGCCGGACTGGGAGACGGCGCGTGAGTGGGAACTTTCCGACGGCATTTTCTTCGACGACGACGACATGGCGCGCAAGCGGCGGGTGATTCTGCTCGGGGCGACGCCGGCGAAAAAACTGTTTCCCGGTGGCGGCGCCATCGGCCAGAAGGTTCGCCTAGGTCAGGTGAGTTTCGAGGTAATTGGCCTGCTCAAGGAAAAGGGGCTCACCGAAAGCGGCTACGACCCGGACGACCGCGCGCTCATCCCGCTCACCACGTCGATGTCGCGCCTCTTGAACCAAACCCACCTGCACAGCATCAAGGTGGTGGCGGTGAGCCCGGAGCGCGTGGGCGAGGTGATCGAGGCGGTGCGCCAGCTTTTGCGCAAGAACCACAACCTGTCGCCGCTCGCCGAGGACGACTTCCGCTTCGTCACCCCCGAGGGCATCATGCAGTGGGTCACCCAGTCGGAGCAGGCGCTGAACCGCATGCTGATCCTGGTGTCGACGGTGTCGCTGTTGGTGGGCGGCATTGTCATCATGAACATTTTGCTCGTTTCGATTCGCGAACGGGTGCGCGAAATCGGCGTGCGCCGCAGTTTCGGCGCGCGCCGGTCGGACATCACGCAGCAGTTCCTGTTCGAGTCGGTGTTCGTGTCGCTGCTCGGCGGCTTGTTCGGCGTGGCCACCGGGCTCGCCATCTCGCTTCTTCTCAAGCGTTTCGACTTTCTGCCCACGCGCGTGACCTGGGAGCCTTTCGCCCTGGCCTTCGTGTTTTCCAGCGTCATCGGGCTTGTGTTCGGCATTCAGCCTGCCCGCCAGGCGGCGCGCCTCAGCCCCGAAGAGGCGATCCGGTGAGACCATGAGAGCAGGCGCCCCCCTCGGCATCACCGTGATGACGCTCCTCGCCAACAAGACGAGGACGTTTCTCGCCTCGCTC
>QJWD01000006.1 GCA_003235465.1 Nitrospirota bacterium
GTTTTCAGGCAGCGAGGCCGAGCGGGTGGCTAAGCTCAGGCAGGCCATCGATCTCGGCGCGCCCTACATCGACATCGAGGCTTCCACCGCGCGCGAACACCTTCAGCCGGTGCTCGAGAACAAGGGCTCGACAAAAGTCATCCTCTCCTACCACGATTTCAGCAAGACCCTGGACGACCTGACGCCGTTGTACGAGATCATGTGCGAGCTGCCGGCGGACGTGGTCAAGATCGTCACCTACGCGCAGGACATCGGCGACAACAATAAAATGTTCGCGCTGCTTGAGCGCGCGAAGCAGGACGGGCGTCCGCTCATCGCGCTTTGCATGGGCGAGCGCGGCGAGATCAGCCGCATCCTGTCGCCGCTGTTGGGCGGCTTTCTCACCTTCGGCGCGCTTGAAACAGGCAAGGAAAGCGCGCCCGGGCAAATTTTCGCGAGCACGCTTCGCGATGTGTACCGGCTGGGCCAGGACCGGCAGGGCGGCTTCAATATTTACGGCGTCATCGGCAACCCGGTGAACAAGAGCAAGGGCTACCTGGTGCACAACCGCGCCTTCGCCGAGATCGGTTCGCCGGATATCTACCTGCCGCTGCTGGTGGACAACCCGGCGAAGTTCATCGAGGATTTCAGGGACCGGGTCGCCGGGTTCAGCATCACCATGCCGTTCAAGGAAGTGATCGCGCGCCACCTGGACCGGGTGGACGAGCAGGCAAGGCGGATCGGCGCGGTGAACACCGTGAAGAGCGAGGCGGGCGGCCTGGTGGGTTACAACACCGACGGCCTGGGGGCGCTCAGGGCGCTCGAGGAACGCGGATCGCTTGCGGGTAAAAACGTGTTGATCCTGGGCTCCGGCGGCACCGCCAAGGCCATCGGCCACGGCGTCGCGGGAAAAGGCGGAAAGATCACCGTGACCTACCGCACGAACCCCGAACGCGGGCGGGCGCTGGCGGCGGAACTCGGCGGCGAGGCGGTGGCCAGCCACGAGGCGAGCAAAAGGCCGGTGGACGTGCTCATCAACTGCTCGCCGGTGGGCATGAGCCCGAAAATTCACGACACGCCGTTTCCGGCGGCGGCCTTAAGACCCGGCATGGTGGTGTTCGATTCGGTGTACAACCCGCCCGAGACGCGGCTGATCAAGGAGGCGCGGCAGGCGGGCTGCGAGGTGATCGCCGGCGGCGAGCTGTTCATCCACCAGGCGGCGCTGCAGTTCGAGCTGTGGACGGGCCGGCCGGCCCCGCTTTCGGCCATGCGCGAGGCGCTCGCCAGGGGCCGGGAATAAACCGCTCAGTAGCGCGGCACGGACGGGTCGACGATCTGCGACCAGGCGTCGATGCCGCCGGTCAGGTTGTGCACCTTCTTGAAGCCCGATTCGAGAAGAATCACCGCCGCGTGGTGCGAGCGCACGCCGTGATGGCAGTAGACGACGATCTCCTCCTCGAACATGAACTCCTGCACGCGGTCGGCCACCTGGCTGAGCGGAATGAGCGTCGAGCCCTCGATGCGGGAGAGGCCGTGCTCCCATTCCTCGCGCACGTCGAGCAGGAAGACATCGTCGCCCCGGTCGAGGCGTTCCTTGAGTTGCTTGGGGTGCATTGCAAACACCTGGCTCATGCGCGTAACCTCCCTTTAGAAAGAAATTCTCATTTAAATCCCATCAGCGGCCAGTAGACCAGGAGCATGAAGATGTAGCTCGCCATGCCGAAGAGGGCGAGCAGGCTGCCGGCGCGGATCATTTCGCCAAGCGAAATGTAACGCGACGAGTAGGCGAGCGCCGAGGCCGGCGTGGCGATGGGCAGGATGAAGGCGAAATTGCTCGGCAGCACCACCGTCATCGCGGCGAGGGCCGGGCTGATGCCGTAGGCCGGACACAGGCTGATGGCCGGCGGCAGGAGAATGGCGATCACCGCCGAATTGCTCATGAAGGTGGTGAGCAGGGTCGAACACACGGCGATGGCGAGGAGAAACACCGAAGCCGATTCGATGGCGCCTTCGAAGATGTGCTTGGCCAGCCACAGCGCCGCGCCGGATTCAGCCATCACCTCGCCCAGGCAAATGGCGCCGCCGTACATCATGATGATGGCCCAGTTGATGTGGTTCTCGACCATGCTCCAGTTGACCAGCTTGAGAATGAACAGCGCCACGATGGCCAAGAGAGCGATGTTGGCGATGCCCAGGGTGTCGCTGTGCACGAACCAGAGGTAGAGGGTGAGCGCCATCACGAGGGCGATGCCCTTTTCCTGGGCGCTCATTTTGCCGAGAGCCTGGTGTTTCTTCCTCAGCACCTCGTGCGCCGGGCCGATGTCGGCGATATCCGGCGAGAACAGGATGCGAAGCACGAGCCAGCCGCTTGCAAGCAGGAGAAGCACCAGCGGCAGGGCCAGCGAGCTGTAATCGAGAAAGCCGATGGTGCTTTTGCCGTCGGTGGCGGTTTCCAGGATTTCCACCGCCAGGGGCACCCGCCCGCCGCCTAACACCGTTGCGGTGCCGCCGATGATGCAGCCCCAGGCCATGGCGAAGAACAGGGCCTTGGCGAAACGGGAATCCTTTTTATCGAGACCGAGCGAGGTGACGATCTCAAGCGTCAGGGGAAACAGCATCGCCGCCACCGCGTGTTCGGACATGAAGCAGGAACTGACGGCGGCGAAACCGTAGATCGACGTCACCAGCCGGCCGGGGCTCTGGCCGAAGGTTTCCATGACCCACATCGAAAGGCGGATGCTGAAGCCGCAGCCGATCATCGCGGCGGAAAGGATGAACGCGCCGAGAATGAAAAACACCGCCTTGTTGCCGAAAAAGGAATACACCTCTCCCGCGTCCATGATGCCGAGGAGAGGTATGGTGGCGATGGCGAGCAGGCTGGTGATGGACAGCGGGATGACGTTGGTGGACCAGAGGCTCACGCAGAGGAAAAAGACGCACAGCACCTTGTAGCCCTCGGGCGAAAGATCCGCCGGGCCCTCCTGCCCAAGGAGAAGGAAGAAGAGGCCGAAGACGAGCCCGAGAACCAGGGGCCGGCGCACGCGGTCGAGAATCACCACCCACAAGGGGCGCCTGTCGACGATGATGTTCGGCGTCTTATCCCAAAAATCCATTTCTTGCATTGATGGGCGGGGTCCTGAACGAAGGTTTCAAGGCGGGGAATGGGCCAAAACCCGGGCGAATGCGTTCCTGCCGGGCGCCCAACACCCGAACCGGGTTCCGCCACTATAACTG
>QJWD01000027.1 GCA_003235465.1 Nitrospirota bacterium
CTGGCGAGGGTGCTTTTGCCCGAGCCGATGCGTCCCACCACCGCCAGCATGCCGCCCGCCGGAATCGTGAGATCGACGCCCTTAAGGCTTGGACGTCCGCTGCCCGGGTAGGTGAAGCCCACGCCCTTGAACTCGATGCCGCCTTTTATCTCCACCGGTCCGGCTACGGCTTCCCGGTTTGTCACGCGGCTTTTGGCGGTGAGCACCTCATCCACCCGGCCGAGGGCGGCCTGGCCCTTCTGGCTCAGGTTGATGACGTAGCCGATGCCCATCATCGGCCAGGACAGCATCATCAGATAACCGTTAAACGCGACAAAGGAGCCTAGCGTCATCTCGCCGGCAATGACCGCCCGGCTGCCCAGCCAGAGCGCGATCACCGCCGCGATGCCGATGGTGAACACGAGTGACGGCGTGAACACGCCGAACAGGCGCGTGACCCTGAGGTTCTTTTCGATGTATTCGCGGTTCAGCGCCTCGAACTTTTTCTGCTGGTTTTCCTCCTGCACGAAGGCGTGCAGCACGCGGATGCCCGCCAGATTTTCCTGCACGCGCGCGGTGATTTTCGCAAGATGCGCCTGCACCGCCTCGTGCCGCCTGCCGATTTCGCGTATGAACCCGAAAAACAGCAGGCTGAGGAAGGGTAAGGGCACCAGCACCGCCAGCGTCAGCTGCGGGTGGATGAACAGCATCAGCGCCACCGAGCAGACGATGACCACCGTCGAATCGACGAGGATCAGAAAACCCAGGCCGACGAAGTCGCGCACCGCGCGCAGGTCGTTGGTGGCGCGCGACATCAGGTCGCCCACCTGACGATCCTGAAAATAGAGGGTGTCCTGGGTGAGCAGGTGCGAGAACAGCTTGTTGAGCAGGTCGAACTCCACCTTGCGCGACGGGCCGAACAGGTATTTGCGCCAGCCGTAACGCGCGGCGGCCTGCACCAGGGCGGCGGCGAAAAGCAGGCCGGCGTAAAACACCAGGGTGGCCTGGGCGGGGCGGCCGGGCAACAGGTCGACGATGACCTTGAGCAGCCACGGGATCACCAGCCCCGCGACGTCGGTGACGAGCAGGGCGAGGATGCCGATCAGCATCTCCCGCTTGTGGCGGGCGATGAACGGCAAGAGCGGTTTCAGCCGGGTCGCAAACATGGCGCCCTAGATCAGGCCCTTGGACAGGATCATCACCAGGATGCCGAAGCAGAAACTGAGCAGGTTCTTGAACCCCTTCTGGTGCTCCTCGTAGACCGTGGGCAACAGGTCGGATATCGAAATGAACAGGAAGGTGCCGGCGGAGATGCCGAGCGCGGTGGCCACCAGCGGCTCGCCCAGGTTCTTGAGCACGGCGAGCGACGCGAGCGCGCCGAGGGGGGTGGCGAGGGCGAAGATGAACATCGACCAGAGAATCTTCCGGCGGCTGTACTCGCCCCCCTTGACCAGCATGCTGGAAAGCGCAAGGGCGGCGGGGAATTTGTGCAGGGTGACCGCCAGGACGATCACCGCGCTCAGGTTCATCAGGCTGCCCGCGCCGATGGCCACGCCGTCGAGCACACTGTGGATGCCGATGCCGATGTAGGCCGCAAGGCCGACGGTGTGGTAGTCGCACTCGCCTTCCTCGCAGGGGTGCACCATGACGAACTTCTCCATGAGAAAGATGAGGAAAAAGCCGACCATGATAGGGTAGCCCAGGTTGCTGCCAAGCGCCGGCGCGGATTCCGGAAGAATATGAAAAAATACCGCGCCCAAAAGCACCCCGGCGCAGAAGCTGATGATCATCTTGAACGTGGATTTGGACCAGATGCGGACGGTGGGAATCCAGCCGCCGATGAGGGTGATGGAGAAAATGAACGCGAGGAACAAATAAAATGTGGGCTTATCCATGCAATATCTCGGTTCGGCGCGGGGAACCCGGCGCTTGCCAGCCGGTGCGGATTTCGGATCTCCGGCTTTTTTCCTAGTCCTTTGACGATTATTTCGCTACGATGGTTTCCGGTTTTTTCGCCCGCGCCCCCGCGCCCTCGAAAAGCGCTGGGCGGCGGCGTCCGGAACTTCAAAACTTACCACATTTCAAGGCGTTAATCTATCACTGGATCGGCCCGGGCAGCACCCGGCCCGGGCCCTCAAGCGAAGGCTTCCCGGCAACAATATGATCGGCGTCATTCTAGCAGGCGGCAGCGGCACCCGGTTCTGGCCCCTTAGCCGCGAAACATCCCCCAAGCAACTCCTCGAGGTGGGCCAATCGGGTACGCTTTTGCGGAACACCTTTCAGCGCCTAACGCCGCTCATCGACCCCGGGAGCCTCTACCTGGTCACCGGCGAGAAGCATGCCGAGGCGTCGTATCGGGAGCTTGCCGGCCTAGGGTTTTTGCCGCAAAACCTGCTCGCGGAACCCGCCGGGAGAAACACCGGCCCGGCCCTCGCCTACGCACTGGCCTGCCTGGGCAAGCGCCACGCGGGCGAGGTGATGGCAGTGTTCCCGGCGGACCACCACATCGGCGATGCGGCGTCCTTCCTCGCCGCGCTCAAGCGCGGGGCCCGCGCGGCCCAGGCGGGCCACCTAGTGACGCTCGGCGTCTCCCCCTGCCGCCCGGAAACCGGTTACGGCTACATTCAAAGGGGAGAACCCATCGCCGACATCGAGGGCGCGTTTCAGGCCGCCCGGTTCAAGGAAAAGCCCGCGCTTAAAGAGGCCGAGGCCTTTCTCGCCAGGAAAGATCACTTCTGGAACGCCGGCATCTTCCTGTGGCAGGTGGACCGCCTGGCGGAAGAATTTGAGAAGCATCTGCCTGATATATTCGCGAGCCTCGACGCCCTGGCCGAAGGCGCCGTGGCAAAAACAAGCGGCGTCCCCTGGCTCGCGCTTTCGGGCATTGCCCGCGAGCGCTTTCAGGCCTTTCCGGCGGTTTCCATCGACCACGGCCTCATGGAAAAATCCGACCGGGTGGCGCTGGTTCCGGCGGAGTTCGCCTGGAGCGACCTCGGCAGCTGGAACGCGCTCGAGGACATCCTTAAGAAAGACGCGAGCGGAAACATCGTGAAGGGCGATGCGTTGGTGATCGACTCCAGGGATTGCATCATTCAGGCTGATGCGCGCCTCGTCGCGGCGCTCGGCCTCGGGGGCCTCATCGTCGTCGACACGCCGGACGCCCTCATGGTGTGCGCCAAAGAGCGGGCGCAGGAGGTGAGAGACATCGTCCAGCGCCTGAAA
>QJWD01000150.1 GCA_003235465.1 Nitrospirota bacterium
TTCCTCCAGGCGAACAACCTGGACTACACCCGCCACCTGGCCGAATTCGCGCTCGAGCAGGGCGTCCGCTTCATCTACGCCTCGAGCGCCGCCACCTACGGTGACGGCGGCCAGGGCT
Source organism: Nitrospirota bacterium (assembly GCA_003235465.1). The sequence goes on from QJWD01000150.1 coordinate 119, forward strand.
ACGACGACGATGAAGACCGCCTGCAAACGCTAAAACCCCTCAACCTCTACGGCGAGAGCAAGCACCGCTTCGATTTGTGGGCGCGGGAGGCAGGCGCGCTCGAGAGTATCGTCGGGCTCAAGTACTTCAACGTGTACGGGCCCAACGAATACCACAAGGGCGACATGCAGAGCATGGTGCGGAAGGGGTTCCACCAGATACAGAAAACCGGCGGACTCTGCTTATTCAAGTCGCACCGTCCGGATTACGGCGACGGCGCTCAGGAGAGGGACTTCCTGTACGTCGAAGACGCCGTGGCGATGACGCTGTACTTTCTCGACAAGCCCAGGATCGGCGGTATCTTCAACATCGGCTCGGGCCGGGCGAGAAACTGGAACGACCTCGCGCACGCCGTGTTCAAGGCCATGAGCCTTCCACCCCGCATCGAATACATCGATATGCCTGAGCAGATCCGCGACCGCTACCAGTATCACACCGAAGCGGTCATGGGAAAATTGCAGCGGGCAGGATACACGCGCCCGGCGCGCACCATCGAAGACGGCATCGAGGATTACGTCAAAAACTATCTTCTGCCCGGCAGGCGGCTCGGGGAATAGCGGGTTTTTCTGATTCCACATCCCCCGCGAACAAGCGCATCGCGATTACCGCCCGCCGCTTGGTATCCTCAAGAGGCTTGCTGTTGCAGGTGCACATCCATTTGCGGAAACGGAATGGAGACGCCGTTTTCGTCGAAGGTGCGTTTGATATTTTCCGTCACGTCGAACTTCACCGCCCAGTAGTCCGCCGTGTTCACCCACGGCCGCACCACGAAATTCACGCTGCTGTTGGCAAGCTCGCCCACCGCCACCACCGGCTCCGGCTCCTTGAGCACCCGGGTGTCCGCCTCCAGCACCTTCTGAATCAAGTCCCGCGCCTTCCTGATATCATCCTGGTAGCCGATGCCGAAGACCATGTCGACGCGGCGCGTGCCGCGGGCGGTGAAATTGACGATGTTGCCGCCGTAGATGGCGCCGTTCGGCACCACCACCTCGCGATTGTCCGGCGTGGAGAGGAGGGTGCTGAACAGGCTGATTTTTTCCACCACGCCGGCGGTGCCGCCGGCCTCGACGAAATCCCCCGCCTGGAAGGGCCGGAAGAAAACCAGCAGGACCCCCGCCGCGAAATTCTGCAGCGAACCCTGAAGCGCCAGGCCCACCGCGAGGCCCGCCGCGCCGATCAGGGCGATGATGGATGTCGTGTCCACGCCCAGCTGGTCGAGCGCGGCGACGATGACCAGCAGGAGAAGCACTGTGTTTGCGATGGAGGAGATGAAGTCGGTGAGCATGGCATCGAGGCTGGTTTTCTTCAGGACGCGGTCGAGCACCCCGACCAGCGCCCGGCTGATCCAGCGGCCGATGATGAAGATGGCGAGGGCGGAGGCGAATTGGATCGCCCAGGGAATGATGTGGTCGGTGCCGAATTTTTGCAGATCGATCGCTTGCAGCATGTCTCCCTCCTCTGGCTGTGAAAGATGGATTCTTCGTGTAGCTTAAGGGCGTTCAGGCGAACGCCGCCCTGGATGACCTGGTGCCTGGCCATGTGCCCGGCGGCCTTCGGGGCGGCCATGTTGACAGGATTAAGCCGCTGGAGCAACCGCAAATTTGGGCCGCCGCCGCACCCCGGGACCCTTGGTCGCGGTGCAAAAAAAATCGCCTAACACGTTTAATTTTAGTCCCTCGCACCTTGACACGGTGGAAAAAATTTGAGATGGTTTGGCCTTCGTTTCTCAAGACACAGTAAAGTCAGTCACGCAATATAGCCTAGTTCCGCCGGGCCAGCCTGGGCGCGCCCCGCAAGGCCCGAAGTGGAACAATCGTATCCGGAGGAAGGATAACATGACCTTGAAAAGAGGGTGGGTGGCGTTGTTTCTGGTGCTGGTGTTCGCGGGCGAGTCCCGTGCCGATCAAATCCTGCTCAAAAACGGCGACGTGCTTCACGGCACGGTGCAAAATGTGAAAGGCGGGGTCCTGACGCTCAAGACCCCGTATTCAGAGCCGGTGAAGGTCAAGACCGAGGCGATCAGCAAAATTTCCACCGACGAAGCGGTCGAGCTGCACCTGGCCACCGGGGAAGTTTTAAAAGGCACCTTGCAGCCCGCGGGCGAGGGCGAGGTGAAGGTGGAACCGAGCGCGGGCAGGCAGGGCGCGGTGATCGCCTGGGAGCAGGTGAAGTCCATCAACCCTCCCCCGAACACCTGGCACGGCAACATCTCCCTGGGTGCCAATCAGTTGTCGGGAAATACCGAGCGCACGGCGGTGAGCGCCGCCATCGAGCTTGAGCGCAAGTTCGACGGGGACCGGTTCGCCCTGAGGGCGCGCCACAACTACGCCGAGGAAGACGACAACGTGACCGAAAGAAACACCTACGGCGCCATCAAGTTCGATCACTTTTTCACCAAGAAATTCTTCGGCTACCTGAGCGTCGAAATGCTGAACGATAAGTTCAAGGACCTGAACCTGCGAGCCTCCGTCGGCCCCGGTGTTGGTTATCAAGTATGGGATGACGACAAGAAGGCCCTGAGCCTGGAAGCCGGTGTGTCCTATTTCATCGAAGACTTGCAAACCGGTGAAGACAACCAGTACGCCACCGGCCGCCTGGGCGCGAACTTTCGCTACAACCTGTTCGGCAGCCTGGTTTTCACCGACAGCGTGATCGTCTACCCCAGCCTGGAGGAGACCAGCGATTACAACCTGCGCAACGAGGCGATCCTGTCCACCGACATCTACGCCGGCTGGAAGCTCAGGTTCTCGAATATTCTTGAATACGACAGCGAGCCCACGCCAGGCGTCGATTCCACCGACCTGCAGTGGATCATCAGTCTGGCTTATTCCTTCTGACCTTAAGCGGCGATACTCAATTAACCGGGGCGGGCATTAGCCTGCCCCGGCTTTTATTTTTCAGCGTGTTTTTCCCCGGCGGCGGGCGCAAGCGGCATAGACAGCGTCAGCTCGAGGGAATGGGCCGGGGCGTCCCCGGCTTTCTTGGATTCAAGAAGCAGGCGGGCGCCGGTCGCCGGGTTGTTGGCGTGAAACCAGAGCCCC
>QJWD01000231.1 GCA_003235465.1 Nitrospirota bacterium
TTCTCGTGGCGCAGGAGGAGGAGCGGGCGAAGGACGAACTCGCCGGGCTGGAAGACATCGCCGAATTTCCGGCCGATGGCCTTGAAACCCTCGCCGCGCACCAGACCGAGGAGAAAAACCTCTCCCTGCAAATCGAGGATGTGAAGGCCGAACTTAGGCTTGCCGGGCAAAAGCTCGAGCACCTCCTGGTCGATGGCGGCCTGCTCGAGCGCGAGGGGGAGGTGCTGGCGCTCAAGGAATCGACCCAGGAAATCCGCAGCGCCTTAAGGGACCGGCCCGGCCTCGCCCTCGAACAGGGCCATGCCAGCGAAGCGATCAAGGAGAGCGCCCGGCAGCTCGGCCCCGGGTGGGACGCGGCGCGGGCCATGGCGTTCACCTGGACGGATGCGGATCAGGCCTCGCTGCAGAAACAGCATCGGGCGCTGGAAGCGGCGCGCGCCGAGGTGATGGCGGCGCGGGAAAAACTCAATTACCACCGCGAGCAACAGGCCCAGGAGGAAGGGCGCAGGCGGGGCGCGCCGATTTGGGTCGCGGGTTTTGCCGGGTTCCTCCTGGCCGCCGGAGCCCTGGGCGGGCTGTGGGGCTTCACCCAAAACGAGACGCTCTTCACCGCCGCCATGGGGTTGATGCTGGCCTCCGGGCTTGCCCTCCTCATCCTCACGCGCACGGCCAAACCGCCGGCCGCCGAAGCACCGCTGGATAACCTGCTGGCCCAGAACCTGGAACGCGCCGAGAAAAACCTGGCCTCGCTCTCAAACGCCTGGCGGGCGTGGCTCGCGGCAAAACAACTGGACCCGGGCCTCGAACCGCAGGACGCCGAGCGGATGGCGGCGCGCATCCGCGAGATCAGGCATCAGGTGCAGGAAAGAGACCGGTTGGCGGAGCGCCTCGGCAAAATGGACGAAACCATTGGCCAGGCCAAGCGTCGCCTGCAAACCTTCGATCCCGGCCACGATCTCAAGCCGGAGGATTTGCCGGCGCGAATTCAGCACCTAGGCCAGGCGCTCGAAGCGGCGCGCGCGAACCAGCGCGAAAAAACCGCGCTGGCAACCCACACCCGGGAAGCGGCTGACAAAATCGACCGGCTGGAAAAGCGGCGCGCCGAAAACCGCGCCGAGCTGGAACGCTTCCTGAACCACACCGGCTCCCGCGATGAAGAGGACTTTAAGCGGCGGCAGGCGGTTTTCAACCGGCGGAGAGAACTGGCCGGGGTGATCGAAAGGGCGGCCCGGCAGATTCAGGCGCGCGTCGGCACCGGTGACAAATACACCGCGTTCATGGAATCCTTAAGCGGGGCGGTGCCCGCCGAACTCGAACAGGAACTCGCGCAGGTGGCGAAAAAACTCGACGCCCTGCAGACAGAGAACGACGCGCTCAACCGGCAAATCGGCGAAACCCAGAGCCTCACCGACCAGCTGGCATCCAACGACGAGCTGCAAAAGGCCCAGGCGGAGATGGAAATTGAAAAGGAAAAGCTGCGCGAGATGGCCAGCCAGTGGGCCACAGGCCGGATCGCCCTTTCGGTGCTCGCGCTCGCGCGGGGAAAATACGAAAACGAGCGCCAGCCGCAGGTGTTGATATCAGCAGGCGGGTTTTTGTCCGCCATCACCGATGGTAAATACGTGAAGGTCATCAAGCCGGTCACCGGCGACCTGGTAATCGAGGACGCCGAGGGCGCGCGCCGGGGCGTCCTCGAGATGAGCCGCGGCACCCGCGAGCAGCTTTACCTCGCCATGCGGCTGGGCCTCATCGAGGAATACGAAAAACGCTCGGAGCCCCTGCCCGTCATCATGGACGACGTGCTCATCAATTTCGACGACGCTCGCGGCGAGCGCGTCGTCGAACTGCTCTCAAGGTTCGCCGGCCCACGCCAGGTGATCGTCATGACCTGCCACCGCCGCTCCCTCGAGGTGTACAAGAAGCACGACGCCCACCCCGTTCACATCTAGCCTCGGACGGAAAATCCCTTGGGATAACGACACTCCCGGACGCCTAAGCCCTGGCGTTCGAAAAAGTGCGGAGGCACGCGCCCAAGGTTCTCGCAAAATGGAGGGATTCCTCTTACAATGGAGGATGTGGCCCAAGGTGAGCGTATTTTCTTCCCCGTCGCCCACATGCCCTAGCATCCCGCAAGCGGTTAACAGACCTGATTCGGCCGAGACCCATGCACGAAAACCAGTTTCATCTTCTCAAAACCCGGCGCTTTCTGCCGCTGTTCATCACCCAGTTCCTGGGCGCGTTCAACGACAACCTGTTCAAGAACGCCCTGGTGATCCTCATCACCTTCGTGACGGCGGAAAAGGCGGGCATGAACTCGCAGATCATGGTGACCGCCGCAGCGGGCATCTTCATCCTGCCCTTTTTCCTGTTTTCCGCCACCGCGGGCCAGCTCGCCGACAAGCACGAGAAATCGCGCCTGGTGCGCATCATCAAATTCGTCGAAATCGTCCTGATGATCCTCGCCGCCGTCGGCTTTTTCATGGAAAGCGTTTTTTTGCTCATGGGGGTGCTGTTCATGATGGGCGCGCAGTCGACGTTTTTCGGGCCGATCAAGTACGGCATCCTACCCGAACATCTGAAAGAGGACGAGCTCATCGGCGGCAACGCCCTGATCGAGGCGGGGACCTTCCTGTCTATTCTGACCGGCACGATTTTGGGCGGCGTGCTCATCCTCCGGCCGGGCGGCATCGGCATCGTGTCCATGCTGGTGATTCTGTTTTCGGCGCTCGGCTTCTGGGCGAGCTTTTTCATCCCGAAAACAAGGCCGCAGGCGCCTAATCTCACCGTCGGCTACAACATCGCCACCGAAACGCTTAAGATCATGAAATTCGCCGCCGGCGACCGGCGCGTGTTCCTCTCTATCCTCGGCATCTCCTGGTTCTGGCTCATCGGCGCAACGTTTTTGTCGCAATTCCCCACCTTCGGCAAATTCACCCTGGGCGGCGACGAATACCTCGTCACCCTGTTTCTCACCGTGTTCTCCGTTGGCATCGGTTTCGGTTCGCTGATCTGCGACAAGCTGCTCAAGGGCCAGGTCGACGCCACCTTCGTGCCGCTGGGCGCGCTCGGCATGACGCTGTTCACCGTCGACCTGTTTTACGCCAGCGGCGCTCACCTGCCGCCGCCCGCAAACGAATTCCTGAGCCTCGCCGAGTTCCTCGGCACGCTCGCGGGCTGGCGGATCCTGTTCGATCTGCTGCTCATCGCCTTCGCCGGCGGCCTGTTCATCGTGCCGCTCTACGCCATCCTGCAAAGCGCCAGCGAAGAGAGCCACCGCTCGCGCTCCATCGCCGCCAACAATGTCATGAACGCCCTGTTCATGGTGGTCTCCGCGCTTGGCACCTCGGCCATGCTGGCGCTCGATTTTACCGTGCCACAGGTGTTTCTCGTGGTCGCCATCCTGAACGCGCTGGTGGCGGTGTACGTTTGCCGGCTCTTGCCCGATGCGCTGCTACGTTCGGTGTTCCGCTGGCTGCTGAACACGCTCTACGGCGTGGAGGTGAAGGGCCTGGAGAATTTCCGCAAGGCGGGAAGCCGCGTCATGATCGTCGCCAACCACACGTCGTTTCTCGACGCGCTGTTGTTCGCCGCCTTCATTCCAGAACGGCTGACCTACGCCGTCAACACCCACATCGCCAACAAGTGGGTGTTCAAGCCGTTTTTGTCGCTAGCCGATTTTTTCGCCCTCGACCCCACCAACCCCCTCGCCACCCGCTCGCTCATCGAATGCATTCGCCAGGATAAAAAGGTGGTCATCTTTCCCGAGGGCCGCCTCACCACCACCGGCTCACTGATGAAGATTTACGAGGGGCCGGGGATGATCGCCGACAAATCTCAGGCCCTGGTCCTGCCGGTGTCCATCGAGGGCGCGCGCTACACGCCGTTCACCCGCCTCAAGGGGAAACTGCGCATCCGCCTGTTTCCGAAAATCACCATGACGTTCAGGGAACCGCGCACCTTCGAGATGCCCCGAGACGTCAAGGGCCGTCGGCGAAGGCGGCTGGCGGGCACCGCCCTCTACGACATGATGGTGGAAACGCTGTTCGAAAGCCGGGATCACCACCGCACGCTGTTCTCGGGCCTCATCGACGCCTGCCACACGCACGGGCCCGGCCACATCATCGCCGAGGACATCGAGCGGAACCCGCTTTCCTACCGGCAGTTCCTCACCCGCTGCTTCGTCCTCGCACGGGCGTTCTTCCGGCAAACCGCACCGGGGGAAAACGTCGGCCTTCTCCTGCCAAACGCGGTGAGCGCGGTAGTGGCGTTCTTCGGCCTGCACGCCGCGGGCCGCGTGCCGGCGATGCTCAATTTCTCCGCCGGCCGGCTGAACCTCGTCTCCGCCTGCGAAACGGCCAAGGTCAAGACCGTGTTCACCTCGCACCGCTTCGTCGAAATGGCCAAGCTCACCGACGCCGTTTCAGGAATGCGGGAAGCGGGCGTCCGCGTGGTCGCGCTCGAGGACTTGAAAAAGGAGATCGGCCTTCTGGACCGCGCCCTCGGTTTTCTTTCGGCTCTCCTGCCCGAGGCCGCCTACCGGCGGCGCCTGGGCGAGCCGGACCCGGACCAACCGGCGGTCATTCTGTTCACTTCCGGCTCCGAAGGCGCGCCCAAGGGCGTGGTGCTCAGCCACGCCAACCTGCAGGCCAATATCGCGCAGCTCAACTGCTGCATCGATTTCAGCCCGCGCGACATCGTGTTTAACGCCATGCCCATCTTCCACTCGTTCGGCCTCACCGGCGGAACGCTGCTGCCGCTGCTCTCCGGCATCCGCACGTTTTTCTACCCCTCGCCGCTGCACTACCGCATCGTGCCCGAACTGGTGTACGACACCAACGCCTCGATCCTGTTCGGCACCGACACGTTTCTCACCGGCTACGCCCGCTACGCCAACGCCTACGATTTTTACAACGTGCGCTACGCCTTCGCCGGCGCGGAAAAACTGAAGGACGAGACGGTAAAACTGTGGTCGGAAAAATTCGGCGTGCGCCTGTTCGAGGGTTACGGCGCCACGGAAACCGCGCCCGGCATCACCATCAACACGCCGATGCACAACCGGCCGGGAACGGTGGGCCGGCTTTTGCCCGGCATCCATCATCGCTTGGAAGCGGTGCCCGGCATCGAGGAAGGCGGCCGCCTGTTCGTCTCCGGCCCCAACATCATGCTGGGCTATATGAAGGCGGACAAGCCCGGCGTGCTCGAGCCCCCAGAGGAAGGCTGGTACGACACCGGCGACATCGTCACCCTCGATGACGACGGCTACGTGACCATCCGCGGGCGCGCCAAGCGTTTCGCCAAGATCGGCGGCGAGATGGTGTCCCTCGCGGCGGTGGAGGCCAATATGGCGGCGATCTGGCCCGAACACCACCACGCCGTGGTGGCGCTGCCAGACGAGAAAAAGGGCGAACAACTGGTTCTGGTGACCGACTGCCCAGACGCGACGCGGGAAAAAATCGTCCTGCACGCGCGCCAACAGGGCCTCGCCGAACTCAGCCTGCCGAAGAAAATCGTGCTGACCGACACGTTGCCGCTCCTTGGCACCGGCAAGCTGGACTACCCCGGCGTCACCAGCCTGGCAAAAAAAGAACTTGGCTTTTAGTAGGAATCATGTAAGACCCGCCTTCAGACCCGCCGCCGGTTTTTGATGTAACAAACGAGTTCCCAGCAGCCCACACTCGCAGCCAGGTGCTTGAGCGAGTGCCCGCTCACCGCTTGCGCCGTGAGGCTGAACACGGCGGCGTCGAAATGCTCGAGCACCTTGGCGAGGGCGTACCAGCCGATCATTCTCCACAGGTGGCGCTGGTGGCTGTAGCGCGGCGGGAACCAGAGCAGCATGAGAGGAATCGACAACGTCGGAAAGAACTGCACCCAGGCGTACAGGCGCAGGTCGCCCGCGCCCTCGGTTTCGGTGTGGTGCCAGTAGAACACGCTGAACACGCCGAGCGCGAGGAGCAGCGGCAGCAGCGGGGGGGCCAGGCGCACGCTCACCCGCTCGAGGATCATCATGGCGAAGATGGCCATGAAGCCGATGGTCATCGGCAGGCGGTCCCAGAGCAGGGTGTCGTTATCCGGCGAAAGGTGATAGTAGGCGGAACCGGGCCCTACGAGAAGAATGCCGGCAAACGCCAGCGCCGCCATCATCCGCTCCACCGGCAGCATGAAGCGCGCCTCGCACCCCACCCGCGTCCGCACGCGCCACAACCCGGCGAGACCGACGAAAACGAAGGGCGCGTTCGACATCACATCGCCGAAATTGGCGATACCGAAAAGCCCGCGCGCGTCTGCGAAGTGGTGATAGTTCGGGTCCTGCCCGATGGGGTCGGCCAGGAGCAGGCCGCCCAGGGAAAGCGCCGCGAAACCCGCGAGCAGTCGCCTGGCTGTGGTGGGTTGCATCGCCCCTCCTTAATATAAGATGGTTCTGCCCCTCCCCTTCGCCGATCAGCATAGCGGATTGCCCACGCGCCGGTAGATTTTTTTTCTCACCCCTGCAGGGGGTTTCGCCGCGCCATCCTGGCCTATTGAGTGCGGGCTTCCCGCCGCGCCAGGAGATTTTCCCCTCACGCCTGGTTCAGCAACCGCACCCCCTTGTTGATTTTTTTCAGATTTTTGTTGAATTTTACCGACCGGTCAACTATTATGGGCGTATGGGACGGATAAGCGACGCCAGACAACGCATCATCGACAGCGCCAGGGGGCTGATCTACGCGCGCAGCTATGCCGACGTCGGCGTGCAGGAGATCTGCGACCGGGCGGAGGTGAAGAAGGGCAGCTTTTACCACTTCTTCCCCTCCAAGCGCGATCTCACCCTCGCCGTCCTCGACGAGTGCCATGGCCAGTCGCAGGCGATCATCGCCCGCGCCTTCGACCCGAAGATCCCCCCGCTCACGCGGCTCAAGCGCTTGGTCGAGCTGAACTACGAGGCGCAGGCGAACCTCAAGAAAACCTCGGGCCACATGCCAGGCTGCCCCTATTCCAACCTGGCCTGCGAGCTGAGCACCCAGGACGAAACCATCCGCCGGCATCTCGACGGCATTTTCAAGGACCTCATCCGGCCCATCGAAAACGCCCTGAAGGAAGCGGTGCAAGCGGGGGACCTGCCCAGGATAGACACCCGCCGCTCGGCGGAGGCGGTGTTCGCCTACTGGGAAGGGGTGGTGCTGCTCGCCAAAACGCGCAACGACCCGAAGCTGATCCTGAAACTCGGGATGAACTCCCTGCCGCTCCTCAAGCCCGAAAAGAAAGCACGGAAAACTTTAAAAAAGGATAAACCGTTATGACACACTTCGCCACCAACGGCGGCCGGCTTGGCGAACGCGTCATCCGCTTCCGCTGGCTCATCATCGCCGCCACCCTGCTGGTGGTGGGCCTGGCTGCGAGCGGCGGGCGTTTTCTCACGTTCTCCACCGACTACCGCGTGTTCTTCAGCAAGGAGAACCCGCAGCTCAACGCCTTCGAGGCGCTGCAGAACACCTACACCAAAAACGACAACGCGATGATCGTGATCGCGCCGAAAGACGGCAACATCTTCACCCGCGAAGCGCTGGCCGTGGTGGAGGAAGCCACCCGCGAGGCCTGGCAGATCCCCTACTCCACCCGCGTCGATTCGGTCACCAATTTCCAGCACACCTGGGCCGACGGCGACGACCTGGTGGTGGAGGACCTGGTGGTCGACGCGCTTCACATGAGCGACGAGGACATCGCCCGAGTGAAGCGGGTGGCGCTTTCAGAACCGTTCCTGGTGGACCGCCTCATAAACGAGGCAAGCCGCATGACGGCGATCAACGCCACCGTCAACCTGCCGGGAAAAACCCTGACGGAAACCACCGAGGTGGTGACGTTCGTCCGCAAGATGGCGGACGACATCAGGCAAAAACACCCGGAAGTGGATGTCTACCTCGTCGGCGTCGTGTTCATGAACAACGCCTTCAACGAATCCGGCCAGGGCGACATGCAGACCCTGGTGCCCATCATGTACCTGCTGGTGGTGGGCATCATGCTGATCATCCTGCGCTCCCTGCTCGCCACGCTGACCACGGTGGTGGTGATCCTGTTCGCCATCCTCACCGGCATGGGCCTCGCCGGTTACGCGGGCATTGCGCTCACCCCCGTTTCCGCAAACGCGCCCACCATCATCCTGACCCTGGCGGTGGCGGACAGCATCCACATCTTGATCACGCTGTTTCACGAGATGAGCCTGGGAAGAACGAAGCAGGACGCGATCATCGAATCGCTGCGCATCAACCACCAGCCGGTGTTCATCACCAGCCTGACCACCGCGATCGGCTTTTTGAGCCTGAATTTCAGCGATTCGCCGCCGTTCTGGCATCTCGGCAACATCGTCGCCATGGGGGTGAGCGCGGCCTACGTTTATTCCGTGCTGTTCCTGCCCGCGATGATCGCGGTGCTCCCCATCCGGGCACGCAAGCGGCGCGAAAAGAGCACCGAGCTCATCGACCGCCTCGCCGACTTCGTCATCGAGCGCCGGCAGGCGCTGTTCTTAGGCACGCTGGCGCTGTTCGTCGTCCTCGGCGTGCAGATCTCGCGCATCGAAATCAACGAGGAGTTTCACAAGTACTTCGACACCCGCTACCAGTTCAGGGTCGACAACGATTTCGTGACGCAAAACCTCACTGGCTTCATGTCCATCGGCTATTCCCTGGGCGCCGGTGAATCCGGCGGCATCAGCAACCCGGAGTACCTGGAGAAACTCGAGGAGTTCTCCGAGTGGTACCGCTCGCAGCCTGGTGTCATCCACGTCAACACGCTGACCGACACGATGAAACGGCTGAACAAGAACCTGCACGGCGACGATCCGGCGTATTACCGCATTCCGGATTCGCGCGAGCTTTCCGCGCAGTACCTGCTTTTGTACGAACTGTCGCTGCCCTTCGGGCTCGATCTCAACAACCAGATCAACGTCGACAAGTCGTCGACGCGCTTCACCGCCACGCTGGAAAACGTTTCCACCCGCCATTCCCTCGACCTGGAGGACCGCGCCCAGGCGTGGCTTAAGGCCAACGCGCCGGCGAGCATGGCGACGCCGGGGGCGAGCCCGCTCATCATGTTTTCGCACATCGCCAAGCGCAACCTGCACAGCATGATCACCGGCACCTTTCTCGCCCTCGTCCTCATCTCCGTCGTCCTCATGCTGTCGCTCAAGAGCGTGCGCACGGGCCTCGTCAGCATGATCCCCAACATGGTGCCGATCTTCATGACCTTCGGCATCTGGGCGCTGGTGTTCCGCGAGGTGGGCTTCGCGGTGGCGGTGGTGGCGCCGGTAGCGCTTGGCATCATCGTCGACGACACGGTGCATTTCCTGAGCAAGTACGTGCGCGCCCGCCGCGAGCAGGGAAGGAGCGCCGAGGACGCCGTGCGCTATTCGTTCCACACCGTGGGCACCGCGCTGTGGGTGACCTCGCTCATCCTCATCGCGGGTTTTATCGTGCTGTCGTTCTCCGGCTTCAGGATGAACGCGCACCTCGGCCTGATGACGACCATCGCCATCCTGTCGGCCCTGGCCGCCGACTTTCTATTCCTGCCGGCGCTGCTCATCAAGCTGGACAAGGCGGCCCAGGGCGGGCTGCGCCTGACCACACCCGTCATCGCTCAACCCAAGTAGCTGTCATGAAAAAGTGTCTGATCATCACCCTGTTCGTTCTCGTTCTCCAGCCCGCGTTCCTGTTCGCCGAGACGCCCGAGGAAAAGGGCCTCGCCATCGCCCGGGAGGACGACCGCCGCGACAACGGTTTCGGCGACTTCACCTCCGACATGGTGATGAACCTGAAAAACCGCCACGGCGAGGAGAGCCGCCGCATCATAAGAAACCGCACCCTCGAGGTGGAGGGCGACGGCGACAAATCCCTCGTCATCTTCGATGAGCCGCGCGACGTGAAAGGCACCGCGCTTCTCAATTTCGCCCACAAGACCGGCAACGACGACCAGTGGCTGTACCTGCCGGCGCTCAAACGCGTCAAGCGCATCAGTTCGGCGAACAAGTCCGGATCGTTCATGGGCAGCGAATTCGCCTACGAAGACGTGACCAGCCAGGAGGTGGAAAAATACACCTACAAGTGGATTCGCGACGAGACGCACGAGGGGATGGAATGCTTCGTGTTCGAACGCTACCCCGCCTATCAAAACTCGGGCTACACCCGCCAGGTCGTCTGGCTCGACAAGGCGGAATACCGCCTGCTCAAAATCGATTTCTACGACCGCAAGAACGCGCTGCTTAAAACCCTCACGCGCCGGGGCTACCAGAAATACCTTGATAAATTCTGGTACCCTGATGAAATGTACATGGAAAATCATCAGAGCGGCAGGACCACGCTGCTCGTGTGGTCGAACTACAAGTTC
>QJWD01000211.1 GCA_003235465.1 Nitrospirota bacterium
CCGGATGTGGCGCAGTCGCTCAACAACCTCGCCACCATCTATATGAAGAAGAAAGAATATGACCGCGCTGAGACCTATCTGCAGCAGGCGCTGGAAATCCGCGAGTCGGTGCTTGGCAAAAATCACCCGAAAGTCGCGGTGACGCTCGCCAACCTGGCCAGCCTGCGCGAAATGATGGGACAGCCGGATGCGGCCGAAGCCCTTCTCCAGCGCTCGCAAAACATTCGCCAGGAGGCGGCGGCGGCATCCGCCAACGACAAGGCCGTCTCCCTCAATAACCTGGCCAACCTGTACCGGGAACACGGCGAATACTCCAAAGCCGCGCCGCTCTACCAGCAGTCCCTCGAGATGTCGGAACGCGCCAATGGCAAAAACCATCCGGAAGTTGCTGAAATCCTTATAAATATGGCGGAGCTGTATTACGACATGGGCGAATTCACCGAGGCGCAAATCCTGTACCGGCGGGCCCAGGAGATCAAGGAAAACGTCAACTGACCCCATAGAAGGGGGTTATCGCCCGTAAGGGCGCCCCGGAGGCAAAAAAAACGGGCAATCGCGTGCAAGGCGATGTAAAATAAGGGCTGAATTTTTCAATCACGCGAGAGTGAAAAATGAAATGCCCGAAATGCGGAAAAGAGCAGAACTCTGAGATCGACTGCATGTTCTGCGGCATTGTCTTCGCGAAATACATCGCGGCGCAAAAAAAGAAATCGCTGGATGCCCCGGAACCGACGTTCGCCGCCGATTCCTCCGCCGGCGGTATCAGCATGCCGAACGACGATTCCGACAGCGCCGATCGGCAGCGGGTGGAATCCACCCGCGACGCCTTGTCCGGTGCCGACCTCATCGAGGCCAAGCTAAAGGGGGCCAACCTGAGGGCCGGTAACCTGCGCGGCGCCAACCTGCGGGCGGCGGAATTATCCCACGCCAACCTCATGGGGGCCAACCTGTTCGAGGCCTACCTGCGCGGGGCGAAAATGGAAGGCGCGAACCTGAGCGGGGCGAACCTCATCGAAGCCAACATCCGCTGGGTCAACCTGACGCGGGCGGATCTCACCAACGCCAACCTGAGCGGGGCGAACCTCATCGAAGCCAACCTCAACGAGGCCGACCTCTCCGGCGCCAACCTCAACGAGGCCATCCTCACCGAAGCCGATTTCCTGGACGCCAAGCTGACCGGGGCCAATCTGAGCAACGCCGACCTGCGCGACGCCAAGAACCTGACCTGCGAGCAGATCATCTCCTCCACCGTCAACAAGGAAACCAAGTTCCCGGACTACCTGGAAATAACCTGGAACCTCGACGGCTGCGAGTGCAGGGAACAATCCCACTGATCCGCCCCCTGTTTCACAATCACTTCGAATAGAGAACCTGGTAGGCCGCCACGGCCTTTCGAACGCCGCGCGTGATGGCGCGCACCGAGAGCGTCGCGCCGGTGATGGAGTGGATGTCGCGAAAGTCCGATTTTGCGTTCATGCCCAGAAACTGGCTGAGGAAGGATTTATTGCGCACCTCCCAGCCGCGCGGCTCGCGGTAAGTCATGATCTCGACCTCGCGCACCGTGCCGTCCACATTGAGCACCACCATGAACGTGATGGGGAAGGATTTTCCGATCATGTGATCGACGACCATGTAGCCCATGGGCTTCTTGTCCTTCATGCCCACGTAATAGGTGATTCTGTTTTCCTCGAAGGGCTCCATGGTCAGGTTTTCGATGGACGCCTTTTGCTCGCCGCTCAGCCACTTCTTTTCCTTGATGATTTCATCGGCGCCGGGGAAGGCGATTTCAAGCGCCTGCTTCCTGGTGAGGTAAACCTGGGGCGAGTATTCCTTCTCCTCGGCAAGACCCGCCTGGGAAAACAGGGCGAACCACAGGACCAGCAGAACCGGAATAAGAGCGCCCCTCCTGACCGGCCCGCCTGAGAAAAACCCTGGGTGTGTTTGATGCACCATTCGCCCGCTCCATCCGTTCAACGCAGCTAGGGAACCCTCGCCCTCATTATACGGCGTCATTATGGAGAAGAAAAAAAAATCCCGCCGCCCCCAACCCTCTCGGAGGGTGGGATTGGGGGCGGCGGGAGATGAGGCCGGGCCTCAAATCAATACATGTAGGCGACACCCACGTTGATCTGATCTTCGCTGGTGTTGTCGCCGCGTTTGATGTGCTGCCAATCGGTTTTGAGCGCCACCTTCTCCATCGGCATGTAGGACAGGCCGAAGGTGAACACCTCGACATCGAACGCCGGGTCCTTGACACAGGTGGCCACAGCGCAGCCCGTCGGGGTGCTGTCCTGGGTGTCGAAATTCTCGTACAGGAAGAACGGAATCAGGTCCTGCGAGGTGGCCATGCCGAGAAGTTGGGGAAGGTGCACGCCGGCCTGGACGTTCCACCCGAAAATATTGTCGGCGATGATGCCGTTGGCGTTGCCCTGCGTGACGGCGAAATCGTTCAGCTCCGCCGCATCGGAAATATCAACATTGACCAGGGTCGAATTCATCTCGAACCATTTCCAGCGGTATTTCACGTCGCCCTCGAGAAGGGTGACTTGACCGCCCTCGTCGATGAGGCTGTGGGTGGTGTTGCCGGTGTAGAAGGAGAAACCGACCTGCAGTCCAGGAAAAAGCTTGCTGTATTCCAGCCGGCCGGTCACCGCCCAGTTTTCGGCGATGGTTTCATCGATTTGCTGGCGTCCGCTTCGCAGACCCGTGCTGCCCCTGAACTGGCCGCCGGAACCGTCGTTGATCGACTGAAGGGCGTTCACCACATAAACCCTGTAGTTAAGGCCCTCGATGGGGGTGCCGAATGCACCGGCGCCCGCTCCGCTCCAGGTGGTGGGAATCACGCTGCTCTGCAACAGCGGCCGCTCGACGGTCCAGAACAGCGGCGGCTCGTGAAACTCGTTGAGGAAGCCGACGGGAATCAGCATGACACCGGCACGGGCGTTGAGCTTTTCGTCGATCAGGAAATCGAGATGAGCGAGTTCGAATTCCAGCTCCTGGGCGGCGTGTTCGAAATCGATCTCCGCATTCAGATGAATCCAGTCCGCGAGTTCCGCGTGCAGACCGATGACGAACCGGTGCTGGTCAATTTCAGTCGTGCCCTGGTCCCCCGGGCGGTGGTTGAGGTGCAACTCACCGTAGCCGTGAATGGTGACCTTGTCCGAATCACCCCCGCCGGAGCCGCCGCGGCTCCG
>QJWD01000255.1 GCA_003235465.1 Nitrospirota bacterium
AGCGCCTCAGGGTTCTCCTGTGGGTTGTGGTTTGCCTGCTTGCGCTGGGCGGTTGCGCAACCGAGCAAGTTAAGCCCGCGGATGCGGATGCCAAGAAAGAGGCGCGCACCAAGTTTCAGGAGGCGATCCAGTTCGGCAGCCTGGGCATGAACGATGAGATGATCGCGACCCTCATCGAGACGGTGCGGCTGGACCCGGATAATATGAATTACCGCATGCAGCTCGGCAACGCCTATGTTTTAAAGAAGGATTTCACCAACGCGGAAAAGACGTTTCTTGACGTGCTGGAGAAGAACAAGGACTACAAGCCGGCGCTCCGCGAGCTCGGCCGCCTGGCCATGCGCAAGCAGGACTGGCGAAAAGCCATCCATTATTTCAACGAGGATTTGAACCGGCCGGGCACGCCCATGCCGCACCAGGTCTATAATTATCTGGCGCTCAGTTATTACAATCTGGGCATGTTTAAAGAAGCGGAAAGCGAATGGCTGAAAGCCATCGATATCCGCGATCATGCCGCGATCAGGCTGAACCTGGCCCTCGCCTACCGCGACCGGGAGCGGTTCCGCGAGGCGAGGGAATCGCTTGAGAAGGCGCTCACCCTCGACCCCAAATTTGCCCAGGCGCATTACGAGATCGCCGTCTTGTACCTGAAGGAAAAAAACAATCAGAAAGCATCCATCCATTTTAACGAGGTGCTGCGCCTTGCGCCGCAAAGCCAGTGGGCGCAATCATCCCGGGAATATCTACAGGTATTGCACACAAAATTATGAACGAAAACGAAGATTTTGGATCCTACCTGAAGCATGAGAGGGAACTTCGCGGCGTGGCCCTGGAGGACATCGCCGACAAGACGAAGATCCACCTCAAGTACTTAGAAGCGCTCGAGAACAACCTCTACGATAATCTGCCGGGGGAGGTTTTCGTCAAGGGTTACATCAAATCCTACGCCAAGTCCATCGGCTCCGATGTCGAGGAGATCGTCAACGCCTACGACGATTCCATAGGCCGCGAGCGCAGGCAGATGCTGGTGGATGCCCATTCGAGCCAAATAAAATCCCGCTCCGCGTCGAGGCCGGCGCTGGGTTTGGTTGTGCTCGCGCTGATTTTGGGCGGCGCGGTCTTCGGCGGTTATTATTACCTCAAGAACGTCGAGGAAAACCGGGCGGCGGTTTTACCAAAGAGCCTTAAGCCGGCGGCGAAGGAGAGCGCGAAAACGGACCCAATCGCGGCTGTTCCGCAAGAAAACACGGCGGCGGTGGAAAAAAATATCGCCTCCGGGAATACCCCCCCGGAAACGGAAAAACCGGCGGCCCCCGAACCGAAAAGTGGGGGTTTTTCAGATAATTTCGGCGCGCCGAACGAGGAAAAACCGGCTTCGGGGGGGGAGGCGGCTTCCGCAGGCACTGCCTCTCCGGCGCCGCCAGGGGATAAAAAAACTTCGACTGTTAATGAAAAAGGGTTTATAATTCAAAGTGTTGCAATGCCGAACGGGGCCGAACCCGAAGGCGATGCCGGTGACCAGGCCCTTTTGCCTCTCAAGCTGAAAATTCAGGCGCGGGAGAACGCCTGGTTCAACTTGACGGTGGACGATTATCGGGAGGAGGATTTTATTCTTCCCGCCGGCCTTGAGAAAACATTTTCCGGCAAGGAGATGTTTCGCATCACCATCGGCAACAAGAGCAACACGCACCTGTATTTGAATGGCAAGCCCGTTGTGCTGCCGGAGGTTCCGGGCGAGGTGGTCCGGGATTTTATTATTAATGCCTCATTGCTCGAGTGAACCGTGGCCAAGATTGACGCGTTTTTTAAATTGATGAATGAGCAGAGCGCCTCCGACCTGCACTTGGTGGCGGGCTCGCAGCCCATTCTCCGTGTTCATGGCGACATGGAGCGGGTCAAATACAAGATTTTGGGCAACGACGAACTCAAGGCCATGCTGTACGAGATCGCGCCCGAGGACAAGATCAAGACCTTCGAGGAAACCGGCGATATCGACTTTGCCTACGAGATCCCCAACCTGGCGCGTTACCGGGCCAATTATTTTCAGCAGAAATGGGGCATCGGCGCGGTATTCAGGGAGATCCCGAGCACCATCATGACGGTTGAACAGCTCGGGCTGCCGCCGGTGCTCAACAAGCTTTCGATGCTGCACAAGGGCCTGGTGCTTGTGACGGGGCCGACGGGCAGCGGCAAGTCCACCACGCTTGCGGCGATGATCGACCATGTCAACCGCAACAAGCGCAGCCACATCATCACCATTGAAGATCCCGTCGAGTTCGTTCACCAGAGCAAGGGATGTGTTATCAACCATCGCGAGGTGGGGGTGCACACGCGCGGGTTCAAGTCCGCGCTGCGCGGGGCGCTTCGCGAAGACCCCGATATCATCCTCGTCGGCGAAATGCGCGACCTCGAAACCATCGAGCTTGCGTTGGAAGCGGCGTCGACGGGTCATCTGGTTTTCGGCACCCTGCACACCTCGAGCGCGGCGAAAACCGTCGACCGCGTGATCGACGTGTTCCCTTCGCACCAGCAGGCGCAGATCCGCACCACCTTGTCCGAATCGTTGAAGGGCGTCATCGCGCAGAACCTGTTCAAGCGCATCGATAAAAAGGGCCGAATGGCCGTTCTCGAGATCATGGTGGTCACCCCTGCGGTGGCGAACCTGGTCCGGGAGGGCAAGACGTTCCAGATTCCTTCCGCGATTCAGACGGGTAAGAAGTATGGCATGCAGTCGCTGGATGACGCCATCCTGGAGGCGCTGCAGTCGAGAAAGATCAGCGAGGAAGACGCTTACGATAAGGCGCTGGTGAAGGACCGTTTCATCCAGTTTCTTAAAACCCCCCCCGAATTCATTTAGCGAGCCTCATGAAAAAAGCCGAGATCGATCATATTCTGACCACGATGCTGGAGTCCCATCCGAATATTTCGGACCTCAACATCACTCCGGGAAAGCCCTTCCAGGTGGAAACCTCGGGCGAGTTGACGCCGGTGAAGATGGAGCCCTTCATCTCCAAGATCACGCCGTTCCAGTCGGAGATATTCGCGATGAATATCATCAATTCGGACCGGCGTCTTTTGCAGATGCTGGTGCGCGACGGCTCCTGCGACTGTTCGTATTTCCTGGAAGGGAAGGTGCGTTTTCGTGTCAGTATTTTTTCCCGCCAGGGCCAGTACAGCATCGTGCTTAGGAAGC
>QJWD01000216.1 GCA_003235465.1 Nitrospirota bacterium
GCATCGACATCCCCGCGCCCGCCGGTCATGTTTTTCCCGTCATCTGCCGGGTGGGCGGGCGGCACGGCTGGGTGCACGCCAACCTGCTGTGGCAGATTCGCGGCTGGGCGGACCGCGCCATAGGCGGCGTCGGCCTGAACCGGGGCCGGCGGGACGACAACAACCTCCGCGTCGGCGACGCGGTGGATTTCTGGCGGGTGGAGAAGCTGCTGCCCGAGCGCGAGCTGCTCCTTAGGGCAGAGATGATCTCCCCCGGCCTTTCGTGGCTGCAGTTCGAGCTCGAACCCCTGGGAGAAAACCTGACCCGCCTGATTCTGAGGGCGCACTTCATCCCCAAGCCGTTCTGGGGCGACCTGTACTGGTTGTCCATGCTGAAATTTCACGATTACATTTTCAAGGGCATGCTGGAGCGGTTCAAAAAGCAGGCGACGAACGCCGCCAGCCTCGGGCAGGCGGAAGCGGCGGCGAAGGCGGAGGAAAAGAAAGTCGCCTGAAGCGGATGGGGGGCCGTATTTCTTTTTGCCGGGGTCTGTGATATCCTCCAGCAACGTTCTATTTCTTACCCGTCGATCTCTCCATCGCCACAAGGCCCGGGCGCATTCCGGGGAGGCGGCATTTCCCCGGTGTTCGATGCCTAAAAGACCCCTGGCCTGGTTCCTGTTGCTGTTGTTCATTCCCACCCTTGCAGGCTGCCCGGCGGGCACGCAGCAAAAACCGCTGCCGCCGCTGTTCTATTTCGCCTTCACCATTGAAACCCGCGAGGCGCCCTCGTACCTCATCACCGACGATTTCAACCGCGACGACAAGCTCGATCTCGTGGTCACCAACAGCGGCGACCACACGTTTTCCTTTTACAAGGGCATCGGCGACGGCACGTTTCACGAGCAGAAGCTGTTCAAGACCGGCAGCGACCCCATCTGCATCGTCTCGGCGGATTTCAACAACGACGGATACAAGGACCTGGCGGAGCTCAACTACGCCGATCAGACCATCTTTATTTTTCTCAACACGCGCCTCGGCAGTTTCATCAAGACCGATCAGGTGATCGAGCCGGGCAAGATCCCGATCAACCTCACCGCCGGCGATTTTAACGAGGACGGTTTTCCCGACCTCGCGGTGACCCTGCGTTACCACAAGGTGGTGATCCTGCTGAACAAGGGCGGCGGTCATTTCGATGAGCCGCACCCCCTGGCCGTCAACGGCCAGCCCACCGCGCTGGTGGTGGGCGACTACGATCACGACAAGCACCTGGATGTGGCCACCGCACTGGCGGGGTCGGGCAACCGCGGCGTGCAGATTCTCTGGGGCCGCGGCGACGGCAGCTTCGAGGTTTCGAAAATTTTCAAGGGCGGCGGCCAGCCGCTGACCCTGGCCAACATCGACGCCAACGGCGACGGCTTCGACGACCTTATAAGTTCGAGCAACGTACTGCATTCCATGACCATGTCGATGAACAACAAGGACAGGACCTTCAGCGCGCTCAAGGATTTCGCGTCGGGCAACTTCCCTAAATTCGTCGCGGTGGCCGATTTCACCGGCGACGGCAACCAGGATCTCGCCGTGTCCAACGCCACCGACGATGTGATCACCATCTCCCTCGGCCGGGGCGACGGGACGTTTCTCTATCCGCCCATCTATCACGCCGTCGAGGAGCACCCGCAGGGCCTCGCCACCGGCGATTTCAACGGCGACGGCTTCATCGACATCGCCGTCTCCTGCCGCGACAAGAAGACCATCGACATCATGCTGAAGAAGGACATGGTGAACCCGAGCCCCAACCCGCCACCCGCCAAGGCCTGAGCCGCGGGCGGTTGGGAAAAGTTTTGCCGCGCCGCCGGTTTTGGTTTTATACTGGGTGCTTTTGAACGGCCCCCTGCGGGCGGGCCCCTGCCGGTAAAGGCGTTGACCGATAAAGTGAAAACCGAAAGCAAGGGCGGGTTTTTTGCCCGCCTCAAATCCGGCCTGTCGAAGACCCGGGACACCCTGACCGGCAGCATCGGCCAGATCGTGCGCGGCCGCCAGAAAGTGGGCGACGAGCTGCTCGAGGAGCTGGAGGAAGCGCTCCTGCTTGCCGACGTGGGCGCCGCCGCCACCGGCGAACTGCTCGACGCCCTGAAAAAAGAGGTCGCCGAAAACCGCATCGAAGGCGAGGACGCGGTGATGGCGAGCCTGAAGGCGCACATGTCGGAGCTCCTCGGGGAAAGCGACGCCCCGGTAGCCCCGGTGGAGAAGGCGCCCCGCGTGATCCTCGTCATCGGCGTCAACGGTTCGGGAAAAACCACCACCATCGGCAAACTGGCCCGGCGCCTGAAGGACCAGGGCCAAAAGGTGCTGCTCGCCGCCGGCGACACCTTCCGCGCCGCCGCCATCGAGCAGATGCGCACCTGGGCCGAGCGCGAGGGCGTTCCCTGCATTCACCAGAAAAGCGGCGCCGACCCCTCGGCCGTCGCCTTCGATGCCGTGCAGGCGGGCGTGGCCCGGGGCATGGATGTGGTGATCATCGACACCGCGGGGCGGTTGCAGACCAATCAGAATTTGATGGAAGAGCTGAAGAAGGTGAAGCGGGTGATCGGTAAGGTGCTGCCCGGCGCGCCGCATGAAACGCTGCTGGTGCTGGATGCCAGCATCGGCCAGAACAGCATCTCCCAGGCCCGACTGTTTAACGAGGCCATGGGCATCGACGGCCTGGTGATGACCAAGCTCGACGGCACGGGCAAGGGGGGTGTTTTGTTTGCCATCACCCGCGAGCTTGGGCTGCCTGTTCGCTACATCGGCATCGGCGAGAAGGCGGAAGACCTGCAGCCCTTCGATGCCGAAGCCTTTGTCGAAGCCCTGTTTTCCCGCTGAATCCTATCCAGCGTCCGCCCCTTGGGCGCGGCTTTTCCCCGTCATTCCCACGCCTCTTCCCTTTGCCGCTGCCGGCGGCGTTCCAGTTGTGTCTCCAGAATGAAGCGGTGCAGCGTGTCCTCCGCCGCGGGGTCGATGAATTCGGCGAAGCAGAGGCCGAGGGTTTGCGAGCGCGCTTCGGCGCGGCCGGCGTGGTGAACGGTGAGCGCCTCGGTTTTCAGGATGGTGCGCCCGGCAAAGGGCAGAGCGCAGATGAAGAGCAGGGGCTGGCCTTTCGATAACGGTTCCGGCTCGAACACCTGGCAGCGCAGGCCGCCCGCGCTCAGGTCGTGAATGAGCGCCGC
>QJWD01000245.1 GCA_003235465.1 Nitrospirota bacterium
ATTAATTTTTTGTAATAAATATCAATTTCGCGGATTTTGCTCAATCCCGGTTGGCTGTCATTGCGGCACCCCTGGCTGGGGCTACCGGCGTAAGGCCTGCCCGGTGAATTCTCCGGCACACCCCCCGCAGGGTGATGATCGCCTTTAGGGGGCATCGGTTGATTGGAGGCATTCCTTGAGGGCGGGCGGCGTGATGCCGGCGCGGCTCGGGTTTGCCGAAACCGTGTGGGAAACCGCCGCCTGGCCCTCAAAGCACCCGCGTTTGACGGCCTAACCCGTTTAATTTTATGAGGTTGCCTGCTTGTTAGGGGTGCACGATTAAAGTTGACTGTGAGTGGATTTATGATACCATTTGTGCCTGGAAAGAAGTCGGTCTATTACAAATAATTCATTGATAATTTTGGGCTTTTGTCCGCAGATCGTTATTTATTAAAGAACAAGGAGTTCATCGACGCGGCAATCCTTGAATTATTGCCGGAGGAGGGGAGCTATCCCGAGGTGATCCATAAGGCAATGCATTACAGCCTTATGGCGGGAGGCAAGCGGTTGCGCCCGAGTCTGGTTCTTGCCGCCGCCGAAGCGGTGGGGGGAGACAGGCAGGCGGTCACGCCGTTTGCGGTGGCGACGGAGCTGATCCACACCTACACCCTCATTCATGATGACCTTCCCGCACTGGATAATGACGACCTGAGGCGCGGAAAACCGACCAATCACAAGGTTTTCGGCGAGGCGATCGCCATTCTGGCCGGAGACGCGTTGCTCACGCAGGCATTCCTCCTGATGTCGCATTCCGCGTTAATGCCCTCGATTCCGGCGGCGTGCCTGCTTTCAGCCACCCACGAAATGGCGGTGGCCATGGGTTCCGGCGGGGTGATCGGCGGACAGGTGGTCGACATCGAGTCCGAAGGCAAGCCGATCGACGCTGAAACGCTGGAATACATCCACATTTACAAGACCGGTTTTCTGTTCCGCGCCTGCATTCGATCGGGCGCCTTGCTTAGCCAGGCATCCAGGCCCCAACTCGCCGCGCTGACGGAATTTGGCGCGCACATCGGGCTGGCGTTTCAAATCATCGATGATATTCTTGATATCGTCGGCGACGAAAAAGTGTTAGGAAAGGATATCGGCAGCGACAAGGATAAGAACAAAGCCACTTACCCCGGGCTGTACGGCCTCGAGGCCTCCCGGGAAAAAGCGGAGGCCCTCGTGGAACGGGGCATCCGCTGCCTCGAATCATTCGATGATCGGGCCGAGCCGCTACGCGAGATCGCCCGCTTCTTTGTTAAACGCACCCATTGAACCGAAGCCATGAACAGATACCTGGATCACATCGAAGGCCCCGATGATTTAAAGAAAATAGACCGGAAGGAGCTTCCCGTCGTGGCGAAGGAAATTCGCGACACCCTTCTCGGCACCATTTCCAAGACCGGCGGGCACCTGTCCTCCAACCTGGGCGTGGTGGAACTGACCCTCGCCCTGCACTACGTCTTCAACAGCCCGAGGGACAAATTCATCTGGGACGTCGGCCATCAATCCTACGTGCACAAGCTCCTGACGGGCCGCCGCAGCCGCTTCGACACCATCCGCCAGTACGATGGCCTCTGCGGCTTCACCAAGCGCGAGGAAAGCGAGCACGATCATTGGAACTGCGGCCACGGTGGAACCTCTATTTCGGCGGCGCTGGGTTTCGCCAAGGCGCGCGACCTCAAGAACGAGGACAGCGAGGTGGTGGCCATCATCGGCGACGGCTCGCTGACCGCGGGAATGGCGTTCGAGGGCCTCAACCACACCGGCCACATTCAGAACGACCTGATCGTGGTGCTGAACGACAACGAGATGTCGATTTCCGCCAACGTGGGCGGCATGTCCCAGCACCTGAGTAAAATTCTCACCGGCCAGGTGATGATGAAAATCAAAAAGGAGATCGACGAGTTGCTGCTCGCCATTCCCGGCATCGGCAAGGAGATCTCGCGCTACGCGCACCGCATCGACGAGGCGATCAAGGGCGTGTTCATCCCCGGCCGCCTGTTCGAGGACCTCGGGTTCCGCTACGTTGGCCCGGTGGACGGGCACAACCTCGATGCGATGATCGACACCTTTCAGACGGTGAAGGACCTGAAGGGCCCGACCCTCCTGCACGTGATGACGCGCAAGGGCAAGGGCTACGAGCAGGCGGAGGAAAAGGCCGACGTCTGGCACGGGGCGCGCCCCTTCGACATCGCCACCGGCGAGTTTCACAAGAAAACGGCGCATCCGGCCTACACATCGGTGTTCGCCGATGCCCTCATCGAGCTCGCCAGGGCCGATGAAAAAATCATCGGCATCACCGCCGCCATGCCCGACGGCACCGGCATCAGCAAGTTCGGCGAGGCGTTTCCCGACCGCACGTTCGACGTCGGCATGGCCGAGCAGCACGCGGTGTCGTTTGCCGGCGCGCTCTCGCTCGAAGGTTTCCGGCCGGTGGCCGCCATTTACTCGACGTTCCTGCAGCGGGCGTACGACCAGGTCGTGCACGACGTCTGCCTGATGAACCTGCCGGTCACCTTTGCGATGGACCGCGCCGGCATCGTCGGTGAGGATGGGGCGACGCACCAGGGCATGTACGACATCGCCTACCTGAGGACCTTGCCCAACATGGTGGTGATGGCGCCCAAGGATGAAAACGAGATGCGCCACATGCTTAAAACGGCGGTGTGCCACAACGGGCCTGCCGCTCTCCGATACCCGCGCGGTTCCGGGCTGGGCGTGGCGCTCGATCCCGAGATGAAGGAACTGGAAATCGGCAAGGGGGAGGTGCTGCAGGAAGGGGAGGACATCGCGATCTTCGCCTACGGCCACATGGTGCAGCCCGCCCTGGAAGCCGCCGCCATGCTGGAGGCCGAGGGGCTTTCCATCGCCGTCATCAACGCCCGCTTCGCCAAGCCGGTGGACCGTGAGCTGATCACCCGTTATGCCCGCTCGGCATCCTGCCTGGTGACCATGGAGGAGCATTCCCTGAAAGGCGGGTTTGGCTCGGCGGTGCTCGAGACGCTCGAGGAAGAGGGCATCCCCGGCGTCAACATCAAGTGCATCGGCATTGGCGACATCGTCCTCGAGCACGGCGCTCCGGGCCGGCAGCGCAAGGACCTCAAGCTCGACCCCGAGGGCCTTTACGAGACCATGGTGGCTTTCTACGATAAGGTGTTCA
>QJWD01000348.1 GCA_003235465.1 Nitrospirota bacterium
CCTGCCGCGCAGGTCGGGCCGGCTGACCACCACCTGGCGGTCGAAACGGCCGGGGCGCAGAAGCGCCGGGTCGAGCACGTCGGGCCGGTTGGTGGCGGCGATCATGATGACGCCCTCGTTGTTCTCGAAACCGTCCATCTCCACTAGGAGCTGGTTCAGCGTCTGCTCGCGTTCGTCGTGGCCTCCGCCCAATCCGGCGCCGCGATGGCGGCCGACGGCGTCGATCTCGTCGACGAAGATGATGCAGGGGCTGTTCTTCTTGCCCTGCTCGAACAGGTCGCGCACGCGCGAGGCGCCGACGCCGACGAACATCTCGACGAAGTCGGAACCGCTGATGCTGAAGAAGGGCACGTTGGCTTCGCCGGCGATGGCGCGGGCGAGCAGCGTCTTGCCCGTGCCGGGCGGGCCCACCAGTAAGACGCCCTTGGGGATCTTGCCGCCCAGCTTGCTGAACTTCTGCGGCTCCTTCAGGAATTCGATGATCTCCTGCAATTCCTCTTTCGCTTCATCGACCCCGGCGACGTCCTTGAACGTGGTGCGCGTCTTGCCGTCGTTCAGCAGCCGGGCCTTGCTCTTGCCGAAGGACAGCGCCTTGCCGCCGCCGGACTGCATCTGGCGCATGAAAAAGATCCAGATGCCGAGCAATAGCAGCATGGGGAACCAGGAGATGAGAATGTTGGTCAACCAGCTCGGCTGCTCCGGCGGAACCACGACGATGCGCACGTTCTTCTCCCTGAGGATGCGGATCAGGTCCGGATCCTTGGGCGGCGCGGTGGTCTGGAACGAACGGTTGTCGGTGAATTTGCCGCTGATGTTGTCGCCCTGAACGACGACCTCACGGATCTGGCCCTTTTCGACCTCGTCCATGAAATCGCTGAACACCAGCTCGCTGCCGGTGACAAGCGGCCGCTGGAATATATTGATGAGGGCCACCACCACGAGGAGGATGACCATCCACAGCGCTAAATTTCGATAAAACTGATTCAAAATGGACTCCTTGGCATAAAGGATTTTGCGCTACTGAATAACCCAGTTTAGCACATTTGGCCAGGGTTTGGGACCTGTTATTTCAAGCCCCCTGCCCGTCCGGAGCGGCTTCCAGAGCGATCTCCAGCACGCGCCGGGTGGCGTCTGTAACGGGGTGGAGCGCCGAGGCGCGGTGGCCCGCGATCCATAAAATCTCTTCGTCCCCGCCGACGATGATGGGAACACTCCGCCGCAGTGCCGCGGGGATTTTTTCGTCGATGAAATAAGCTTTCACCTTTTTCGTCCCCGTCATGCCGAGAGGCTGAAAGCGGTCGCCGGGGCGGAACCCCCGCACGCCGATGTTCGCGCCCGCGAGATCGGCATCGAAGCGGGCTGTCCTCTTCGACGGCGGCCGGCCCTTGGCCTCCTCGGGTGAAATCAGGCGGGTGACGATCTCCTGGCCACCGGGAAGTGCGGTCTTACCTGGCACGGCGAGCCAGAGGATCTCTCCGTCGCCCGTCTCGCTCTCTTCTAAGATGCACGACAAGGGGATGGGGGTACAAATAAATTCGAGGCCGCCATAGCCGATGACCGCCGAAGAGGCGCCAGGCAGGCTGGTTTGCCTGCCGACCCGGGGCCGGTCAACCAGGTCGAGCAGGGCTTCGATGTGACCGGCGCCTATGCGGCGCAAGCTCCCCAGGCTTTCTTTCACCACGTGCCTCAGCCAGCGCCTTTTAAGCGCCACAGGCTCGCCTGAAAAACCGCCGAGCGGAAGCGGCTCGCCTGGGCTCCAGCCGGGAAACCGCTCGTCGAAGCGGGCGCGGGCGAACGATTCCATGAATTCGTCCTCGTCGTCAAGCACCCTGGCCGTCCGCCACAGGGTTTCGCGAATGCGGGGGTTGATGGCCCGAAGGGAGGGCACGAGCTTGTGGCGCACGCGGTTTCTCAGGTAATGCGGGTCGTCGTTGCTCGCATCGTGCAGGTATTCGATGCCCTGCTTACGCAGGTAGACTTCGATTTCGGCGCGCCAACAGGCGATGAGCGGACGAATGAGGGGGCCGCTCCTCTCGCTCATGGCGGCCAGGCCGCGCGGGCCGCTGCCGCGCAACAGGTTGATGAGCAGCGTTTCGACCTGGTCGTCGGCGGTGTGGCCAAGGGCGATCCAACCGGCTTCCCGCTCGACGCGCAGGGATTCGAGAAAACGGTGGCGCAAGAGGCGCGCGGCTTCCTGAAATGACATGCCGAGTTCGCGCCGCGCCTTTTCCACATCGCCCCGGCCGATTTCCGCCTGCAGGCCCAGACGCTCGGCCAGCCGGGCGACGAAGCGCGCGTCCTCCGCCGATTGCCCCTTGCGGGTGCCGTGATCGAAATGACCGACGACGATGGAAAAACCGCGCCCGTTGAGCAGATGAAGGAGAGCCACCGAATCGGCTCCGCCAGACACCGCCGCCACGATGCGCGCCCGCGAGGGCAAGCGGGAGACGGCGGCCTCGAATTTGTCTGTGATAGGCACGTGGCTTTGCGTGGGAGGGCCGGCTGGCCCGGAGCCGGGCTGGACGGCGCGGAGTTTTCCTGGGCCCGGGTGCACGCCGCCTTTAGGTCAGAGGCGGTCGAGGAGAGCCTGTTTTCGCTTGTTGTACTCGGATTCGGAGATCTGTTTCCTGGCGTAAAGTTCCTTGATCCGGCTTAGCTGGGCTTCCACGGTTTTAAGGTCCGCCGCCGGCGAGGCCCGGCCGGGCGCTTTCACCGTGACGGGCGCGGGCGGCATTTCCTCGGCGATGTCCTCGCCGCCATGGCCGCCTTCGCCGTCAAACAGAAAGGTTTGGATGAACGCCTTGGCCCGAAGCTCTTCCATCCAGCTCTTGTAAGCATTGGCCCGCGCTTCGCGCCCAAGCTTGTCGGCGATGGCGTCCTTCATCTCCTCCAGCGGGCGCGTGTGGCCTTCCTCGCGCTTGTCGATACGGATGATGTGCAGGCCGTACTTGGTTTCCACCAGGTCGCTGATTTCGCCTTCCTTGAGGGAAAATGCCACCTTTTCGAATTCGGGCACCAGGTTGCCGAGCGCCACCGGGCCTATCTTGCCGCCGGTTCGGCCCGAGACATCCTCGGAGTATTCCTTGGCGAGGTCTTCAAAGCTTTCACCGGCGCGGATTCTAGCCATCACCTCGCTCGCGGCCTTGCGCTTTCCTTCCGCCTCGTCCTCATCCATCAGTTC
>QJWD01000001.1 GCA_003235465.1 Nitrospirota bacterium
AGCGACGGCGGGGATCACATCGTGCACGAGCTGCTCAACATGATCCGCGCGCTTGGGGTTCCGGCCCGCCCGCAGCTGGTGCCCCCGCGCCCGGCCGCGCCCGGCGAAAGCCTCCCCGCGCCGTGGCAGGGCAAGGATTTCGCCGTCCTTCACATTTGCCCGCAATGGCGCTTCAAGCAATGGACCGTCGAGGGGTGGGTTGCAACCGCCCGTCACCTTCTCGATGCGGGCCTCTGGCTGATTTTCTCTGGCGGGCCGGGGGAGGAGGAGCGCACTTATATCGAAAACGTGCGAAGCAAGCTGGCCCAGCGTGATAAAACGCTCAATCTCGCAGGCCAGCCGACGCTTCCGGCGCTCGCCGACATCATCTCGCGGGCGAAACTGTTTGTCGGCGTCGACACCGGCATCACGCACCTTGCCGCGGCGGCGGGCATTCCCGTCGTCGCGCTGTTCGGCCCCACCTCGCCAACAAGATGGGCTCCCTGGCCCACGAACTATGGCGGGGAGAAGAACCCTTACATAAACCGGGGCAGCCAGCGGGTCGGCAACATCATCCTGATTCAAGGCGTGGGGGATTGCGTCCCCTGCTGGAAAATGGGATGCGACAACGACCGGCAAAGCCGGAGCGAGTGCCTGGACAACCTCTCGCCGGACACGGTGATTGCCGCCGTTCGGGAGGCGCTCACGCGAAACGGGTTTCTGCCCGCGTCCTGAGCGCCGGCGCAACTGAATTTGGAAGCCACTCTGCCCCGGTTCGGGCGGGTTGTGGAGCGACAGTGCGGACTATGGGGGGAGGGTCAGCCGCCGGCGGCGATGAGATTCTCGATCTTCCAATCCACCGGCAGTTCGACGATTTTTCCGCCACGGGTCTGGTAGCGCACGAAGCCGTTTTCCTGCCCGAACAGAAACAGGTCGCGGGTGACCTCGACATCCTGCTTGCAGTAGTCGACGATCTGGTCGATCTTGCCTTCCTTGTACCACTGAAGAGACATCAGGCCATCGGCGGATTTGCCGACGCCCAGGGTGTGGCCGGCCAGGTGGTCGAGGCTCAGGCGGAAGCCGAGCTTCTTCTTGACGTCGAGCAGCATGTCGAAGGTCTTGATGTCCTCCTGCAGGTCGACGGAGGCGAGGGAGGCGTCGGGCTGCAGCACGGTGTAGTCGAACCCGATGACGTTGAACCCCACCACCAGGTCGGAGTTTTTCAGCTTGTCGACGAGCTTCGCCGCCTCGTCCTCCAGGTAGACGTGGTGACGCTTGTCGACGCTGTCCCACACCACGCCGACGGCGAGTTTCATGAGGTGGATGTTGCCCCAGCCGCCGACGTCGTCGGCGCTTTTCTGGGTTTCCAGGTCAAAATACAGCACCCGTGGCTCCTTCGGCGGGGCCTCCTGGGCGACGTTTTCCTCGGGTTCCTGAAATAGATCGAACTGCTCGGACATGGTTCTAGAACGGTTTTCGGTGAACGGTCTCCAGCCGGATGGGGTTACTGTAACACCCGGCCATCCGCATGCCAATTATTTTTGCCGTGGGAGCCCGCTTGGGTCCGGGCCGGGCGCTAAAGTTTAAGGACTTAGGGCCGATAGGGAATTGAACGCATGACCTTCAACCCTATACCCCTGGCGCCATGGAAGCCCTCACCAGCCTCAATTCAGGCATCGACACCGCCGACCTGATCAGCAAGCTTGTGGCGCTGCAGCGCCGGCCTATCAACCTGGTGAAAACCAAAAAGGCGTTCGAGGACGCCTGGCTCGGCGCGTTCAACGACCTCAAAACGCAACTGACCGAGTTCCAGAGCGTGGTGACCCAGCTCAACACGGCGAGCCGCTTTTTCGTGCGCCAGGGGGCGTTCACCAACAGCAACCCGGCGGACGTCAACCCCGTCGCCGGGCTCGAAGTCACCTCGTCGACGGTGACCAGCCAGTTCGCGCTGGATATCACGCAAATCGCCAGGGAAACCAAGACCGTCTCCGGAGGCTTCGCCAGCACCGCCACCGTGGTGGGGAGCGGCACGCTCACCGTCGCCGGCGTCGCCACCGACATCACTCTGGACGCCACGAATAACACGGTGGAAGGCATCCGCGATGCCATCAACAACGCGGGGCTCGCGGTGCGCGCCTCCATTTTGAACGACGGCGACCCAACCAACCCCATCCGCCTCCTGGTCTCGGGCACGGCGACGGGGCTGGACAACGCCGTCGGCATATCCATCACCGACGGCGGCGGAACGCCGCTTGCCACCTTCACCGAAACCCAGGCCGCAGAGAACGCGCTGTTCACGCTGGATGGGGTGAGCATCTCCAAGTCGAGCAACACCGTCACCGACGTCATCGAAGGGGCGACTTTGTCCCTGCTTTCCGCCGGCCAGGGCACGCTTTCGATCTCCACCGACACCGAGGCGATCAAGGAAAACGTTCAGAATTTCGTCGACGGGTTCAACAAGGCGATCACCTTCATCAACGAGCAACTCGAGTTCGACCTCTAGTCCGACACCGAGGGCACGCTGTTCGGCAACTTCACCCTGCTCAACCTGCAAACCGGCCTGCGCTCCACGGTGAGCGGCCCGGTGGACGGGGCGAGCGGCACGTTCAGCTTCCTCTCGCAGATCGGCATTCGCACCTCCGCCGACGGCACGCTCACCATCAACGACAGCGAGTTCGACAACGCCCTGGCGGCGGACATCGACTCGGTGGTGCGGCTGTTTGCCGGCGCCGGCCAGGCGAGCCAGACGGGCGTCACCTTCATCGGCGCCACCGCCGCCACGACGCCCGGCACCTACGACCTGCGGGTGACCGGCGGCGTGCCCGAACTCAGCGTCTCCGGGCAGAACCTGTACACCCCGGCGGAGGGCAGCGGCAACTTCTACACCGGCGCGTCCGGCACCGCCGCCGAGGGGCTCTCGTTCCGCATCGACAGCCTGACCGATGGCGATTATGGCACCCTCACCTTCGCCCCCGGCATCGCGGAAGCCATCAACCGGTTGATCAACCTGCAGGTGGGCACGGAGAGCAGCGCCGTCGCCTCGGAGATCGACACCCTCACCGCCACCATCAAGGATTTCGACGATCAGATCATCGACCTGGAAGGCCGGCTGGAACTGTTCGAGGAAAACCTGCGCCGCCAGTTCGTCAACCTCGAAGGCCTTCTCGCCCAGCTCGATTCGCAGAGCCAGGCGTT
>QJWD01000048.1 GCA_003235465.1 Nitrospirota bacterium
GCCGGCCGATCACCTCATCGAGGTAGTAGTCGATGTCTTCCTTATTGATGCGCAGGCGCATAAGCCCCTCCCTCGCCGCCGGCAAAAGTTCCCGCACCACCAGGTCGCCAAGCGGCCCTTGCCTGCCCCCCGCCCAGCGCACCGGCGTGTTCAGGCCGTGGCGCGCCGCCGCGTAAAAATTTTGGCGTGCGTCCTCGAAGGGAATCTGGCTGTCGAGCGGGGGCTTGCGGTGGAAATAATGCTGCACGAGTCCCAGATAGAACGCAATGTTGCCGATCACATCCGGCAGGCTCGGCCCCGCGGCGGGGACCCGGTGCTCGATGCGGACGTGCGGCCTGCCGCGCTGGTCCAGGCCGATGAGGGGCCGGTTCCAGCGCCAGATGGTGCCGTTGTGAAGGCGCAGGTGGCTCAGCCAGGAAACATCCTCATCAAAAACCAGCGGAAGGAGAACGGGAAACCCGTCGAGGTTTTCCAGGAAAACCTCGAGGATGGATTCGCGGCAGTAGCCGGTGCCAAACGTGACGCGGCCAATGGACGCGCCGCTCGGGTCGCGAAAACTGGCGACGCTGACCGATTGTTCGAACACCGGGATGCGCGTCTCGTCCCACAGGTCGCGGGTGAACAGGTAGGGCGAGTTCGCCGCCACCGCCACCAGGGGCGCCGAAAAAATCTGCGACAGGTTGTATTGCCGGGCAGCCTCGGCGGCGTTCATCTGCAGGTGAATCTGCAGCGAAGTGGTGGCCGCCTCCAGCATCACATCGTGGTGGCGGACATACAGCGTGTCCTTGCCTTCGATGTTCAGTTCGAGCGGCCGGTTGCCCCTCAGCCTCAGCACCTCGCGGTTGAGGGCATGGTAGCGGTTCATCGCGGAGAGGTTGCCGAGGGTCAACATCTCGTCTCTCAATGTCGGCAGCGAACCGATGGCGATGATCCGCGCGCCGATCTCCCCGGCGGCTTTTTCACACCGCTGCCAGACGCCGGCAAGTTCCCGCTCCATGTTGCCGAGGAGGCAGCCCGCCGTGGGATGCGGCGTGCTGTTGATCTCGAAATTGAAGCGCGACAGTTCCGGAACCACCAGGTGGCTGCCCACGCGCTCGAGAAACGGTTCGTTGAGCGGCGCGGGGTCGAATTCGCCGTCCATCAGCCAGGCCTCCAGCTCGAATCCGCACATGCCCTCAGTCGACTCGAACGCCTCCTCCTCGAACCAGCCCTTCAGCACCCGCGACTCGTCGCGAAGGCGCCGCCGGAATTCGTCGAAATCCTCATTGCTGAATTCGGAGCGGCCCACCTCCTGCCCCATAGAGCCTCCTTCGCTATTTAGAATCGCGCGCGGCGAATATTTTTGCTTTGCCACGCAATCCACTTATCATATCATCTCGCCGGAAACGGGTTTGAAGAATCGGATGGAAACGCATCATGGGACAGAAAAAAATCCTCGCCATCACCGGAAGCGGCCTCAGGCACCGCTTTTTCCTGCAGCAGGTCGCCCCGGCGGTGGGGGTGCGGACGGCGTTCACCGAAGCCACCAACTACCCGGAACCGCGCGCGGTCTCGGAACGATCACGCATGGCGTGGGACTGGTACTTCAACAGGCGGCGGGCCTACGAATCCCGGCGCTTCGCGAAAGCCATGAACTTTCCGTCCGGGGCGGGGCCGCGCCTGTTGCCCATTCCCGCGGGCGAACTCAACGCCCAGGCCACCCTCCTGCGCATTCAGGCGCTCTCGCCCGACCTCATCCTCATTTTCGGAACCAGCCTGCTTAAAGGAAAGATTTTGTCCTGTTACGGCGGCCGCATCATCAACCTGCACCTGGGCCTGTCGCAGCACTACCGCGGCAGCTCGGCCAACTTCTGGCCCATTCACGACCGCAAACCCGAGACCCTGGGCGCAACGGTGCACCTCGTCGACCCGGGCATCGACACCGGTTCCGTCCTGCTGCGCGCGCCAATTGCGCTTGACCCCGAAGACGACGAGCAGACCCTGGCCGGCAAAACCCTGATCCTGGGCTGCCGTCTGATGATCCAGGCCGTGGCGCTGTGGAAGGAGGGGCGTCTCAGGCCACGCCCGCAGGCCCGCCCTGGCCGCCTGCTGCGGGTTATCGACTTCACGCCGGAATCGGCGCTACGGGTGCGGCAGATCGTGGAATCGGGAGAGCTCGAACGGTTGATCGCAAGGCAAAAGCCGCGCCCGAGGCCAATCAGGCCGGCTTGTCGCGAACGAGGCGAATGCTGATCGAGGGATGGGTGAAGTCTTTTTTTTCCGTCTTGCTGTAGCCATCCTCGAACGCGCGCGGGTAAGCCACCGGGTGTTTCACGTCGACGTCGAACGCCACGCGGTCGCTCTTGGGGGCGAACGTCATCTGGTATTCGCTGATGCTCGGCACCCGCCAGTCGTCGTGGCCGCCCCACTTTTGCCGGTTCATTTTTTCGACCCAGGTGATGGCCTCGTGCCAGTTCTCCGGCGGCCGCCCCTCGATGATGCGAAAATCCTGCGTCATCCAGGTGAGGCCGGTGCGGGTGTCAAGCGCCGTGCCTTTCGAGAATTTGCGCCAGTTGTCCAGGTTCGCCACGCTGATCACCGTGCGCTTGCCCCAAAGCGGGTAGAGCCCCGCCGCGGCAATCGCCACCACCGCAACCGCCTTCGCCACGACCAGGGATTTCCTTAACCGGGTAAGCCCAACCACCTTGCGCTTGAGCTCTTCGGCCTCTGCCATCAACCGGCCGTTCTCCTCGCCGTAGAGCGAGAGTTTTTTGGCGTCTTTATGGTCCTGAAGATTCGCCTGGTAGCGTTCGATGCCGGCCTCGATCACCTGCTTGACAAGGTTGAAGTCCAGCGGTTTCTTCAGGTAGCGGTAGGCCTCGCCCGTGTTGACCACGTCCTCGATCAGCTGAGAATCGTAATGCGCGGTCATCAGCACGCGCACGGTGTCGGGATACAGGGTCTTGATCTTCTTGAAAAACTCGGTGCCCCGCATCGTCGGCATGCGGTTATCGGAGATCACCACGGCGACCGGCCCCTTGTCGTCGAGAGCCGCCATCGCCTCCTCGACATCGGTGGCCGTGAGCAGCTTGTAGCGCTCTCCCGCGAACATTTTTTCCGCCACCGCGAGAACCTTGCTCTCGTCGTCGACGATGAGAATCTGGATTTGATCGTCTGCCATGCCTCGGCCCCTT
>QJWD01000365.1 GCA_003235465.1 Nitrospirota bacterium
AGGGGGCTGGGGGAGGTCGCGGCGGGCCGGGAATTCCGGGCCACCCCTCCCCGCCTCCCCTTGAGCCAAGGGGAGGAGCATTAAAAATCCCCGTCGGCCAGGGGATCTAGAGGAAACGATGATGCGCGTCATGTCTCCAGCCCTGGGTTTGCTGCTCGCCCTCGCCGGCCTTTCGGCCTGCTCGCTGGAGCTGCCCAAGCCGCCGCCCGAGCTGCACTACAAGTTCAACGTCATCCAGGTGGGACGCGGCCCCGCCCACCTGTTGACGGAGGACCTGAACCAGGACGGCGAGGACGACATCGTCTCCGTCAACGCCAAGGACAGCACCCTCACCGTGCTCTTCGGCAAGGGCGACGGCACCTTCCGCCCCGCGCTCACCGTGCCGGTGCTGGCGGAACCCACCTCGCTTGCCACCGGAGACCTCAACGACGACGGCCTGCCGGACCTGGTGGCGAACGCGCGCGGCGGAGAAGCGGTGTCCATCGTCCTGAGCAGCGGGCCGGGAGCCTACCACAGGGCGCGCAGGCACCGCACGGGCAAGGTGCCGCTCACCGTGATCATGGACGATTTCAACGGCGACGGCAGGCAGGACCTGGCGGTGCCGCTCACTTTCGACAAGGTGGAGATTCACCTGGGCCAGGGCGGCGGGATTTTCAAGCGCGGCATGACCTATTCCAGCGGCTCGCGCTCGTTCTCGGGCGTGTCGGGAGATTTCGACCGGGACGGCAGGCGGGATTTCGCCCTCGCCACCAGCAGCCCGCAGGCAAGCGCCATCCGGCTTTTCAAGGGCCAAGGCGACGGCACCTTCCAAGCGCCGACCCAGATCGCCAAGGGACTAAAGCCTCTCGTCCTCGGCAAAAAGGATATGAACGGCGACGGCATCGATGACCTGGTAGCCGCCAGCGGCGAGGGCGACAACCTCTACCTGTTCATCTCTAACGGCGACGGCACCTTCGGGCCCGGGGTGCCCTTCTCCGGCGGCGGCGGGCCGATGGCCCTGGCGGCGGACCAGTTCAACGACGACTCCCTGATGGATGTCGCGGTGGCGAATTCCAGAAGCAGCAGTTTCTCGATGGTGGTGCGCCTGGCAAGTGGCGGCTTCTGGTTTCCGACGCGCGATTACGTCGTCGCCGGGGGAACGCCGCTCGCCATCACCTCGGGCGACTACAACAGCGACGGCCTGCGCGATATCGCCGTCGCAAGCAACGCCGAGAACACGGTGGAGATTTATCTGAGACGACGCTTCTTCCGATGAGCCCCCCTTTACAAGGGGAGGAGCTTGAAAGAATCCCCCTCCTTTCAAAGGAGGGGGCTGGGGGAGGTCGCGGCGGGCCGGGGATTCCGGGCCACCCCTCCCAACCTCCCCTTCGCAAGGGGAGGAGTTAAAAAAAATCCCCCTCCTTTCCAAGGAGGGGGTTAATAAAATCACGCGGCCTCAGCCGGCGCTGAATAGGGGCACCGACTCGAGCTTGCGCAGCTTGTTGAAGTAGAAGCTGAGTGTTCCGTCCCGGGTCGGGTACGGCTCAACGTATTTTTCCGACCCGTCCGCCTGCCGCTCGACGATCACGATCTTGCGGTCGAGCAGGCGCGTGGCGCGCGAAACGAAGAGGAAGGTGTAGGGCTGGTCGTGGGCGATCACGCGGTGCAGCTGGTGCGCCATTTCCACCTGGCGCTTCGGGTCGTACTCCTTACGAATGCGCAGAATCAGGCGGTCGGCCTCGGGGTTGTCGTAGCCGACGAAGTTCAACTGGTTTGGCCCCGCCTGGCTGGAGTGCCAGATCTGATACAAATCGGCATCGAAGCCCATGCTCCAGCCGAGGACGACGGCGTCGAATTTCATGGTGTTGACGAAGTCCTTGAGAAACACCGCCCACTCGAACATGCGCGTGTTGCACTTGATGCCGATCTTTCGCCAGCTGTTCTGCACGATGGTGAGGATGTTCTTGCGCAGCGGGTTGCCGCTGTTGGTGATGAGGTTGAATTCGAACACCCGGCCGTCCTTCTCCAGGTACCCGTCGGCATTTTTACGCCAGCCTTCTTCCTCCAGCAGCCGCAGGGCCCCGGCGGGGTCGTACGGCACCGGCGGCACCGTGGGGTCGTACCAGTCGGTGATTTTGGCGTAGGGGCCGCTCACCCGTTCCCCCTCGCCGTAAAGTACGTAGCGGATGATCTGCTCCACGTCGACGGCCATGCCGAGCGCGGTGCGCACCTTCGCCGACTCGAAAAGCGGGTTCCTCAGGTTGTAGCCGATGTACGAGTACGACGTGCCGACGCTCGAGATGCTGTGGTACTTGGGATCGTCCTTGAGGCGCGCGACCTGGTGCGGTTCGGCGCCGTACTGGTCCACCGCGCCGGCGTAAAACTCCATCTCCCTCGTCAGCGTATCGGGGATGATGCGCATGACGAATTCCTCGTACTCCGGCGGCGTGTCCCAGTAGGAATCGTTGCGCCTAAGGCGGATCATCTCGTCGGATTTCCATTCATCGAAGCGGAAAGGCCCGGTTCCCACCGGTTGGCGGTTGAAGGCGGTGTCGCGCAGGGTGAAGGGCTCGCCCTCCCCCCTTCCCGCCAAGGCGGCTTCTTCCCTCAGCTTGCCCGCGTTCAACAGGTGCTCGGGCAGGATGCCCATGGCCCAGGAATTGATGGCGGGCGAAAACAGCCGCTTGTAGACGATGCGCACCCGGTAAGGGCCGAGCACCTCGAGGGCCTTCACCGGCTCGTAATCGGAGGTGCGCGGCGAAGCGTTGGCGGGGTTCATGATCGAATCAAACGTGAACTTCACGTCGCCGGAATCGAACTCGTGGCCGTCGTGAAAGCGCACCCCCTCGCGCAGGGTGAACAGGATTACAGGGTTGTGCTCCATGAGCGGCAGGATTTCGGGATAACCTGCCGCAAGCCGCGCGGCCTGGGCGGCGTCACGCGGTTCAACATAGCTTGCGTAGGGGAACGACGTGAAGTGGCTCTCGCCCATCATTTTGCGGATGGGCTTGAAAAAATCCTGATCCACTTTCTTCAGGGTGAACTTGATGCGCGGCGGCCGCTTAAGGCGATAGCCAACGGCCTCGGTTTTCGGCACGCCATTGGTTTTGACAGGCTGGCCGCCGCTGTCCAGAACCGGCACCCGCACCTCCCCCGTCAGCGTCTCCGCCGGCAAAATCTCCACCCGGCGGATG
>QJWD01000243.1 GCA_003235465.1 Nitrospirota bacterium
TGGCATAACAGCCCCTCTGATTACGGGGGAGCCCCATGCTCCCGGCCGGCAGCGTCATTCTACATGTTTTCGCCCTAATGGGGCATTAAAATTTCGCCCTCCCCCGGCGGCCGGCCCGTGACCGGAGCAAGGACGCTGTGATATGCTAAAATTGGTTCCTTCAAAGAAGGAAATGCCATGACCATCACCTACAGCAACACCGCCTGGGGCGGAAAAAAAATCATCATCGGTGAAACGCCGATCACCGACCCATCCCGCGTCAACCTGCTTATAGGCTTTCACGGCGCGGATTCGACGCCGGAGAACCTGCTCGTCCACGGCAACCGGTTGAAGCCGGAAAACACCTGGATGTTCTTTCCCGAAGGCCCCGTCGATGCCGGCGAGGGCCTGTGGAGCTGGTGGCGGGACGGGCCCCGGCAACGGGCGTCGGTGGAGCAGTTTCTCGCCGCCGCCGAGGAGATCATCGACGCCGCGCACCGCCACCTGGAAACCCGCCATCCCGGCAGCCGAGGGCGCACCTGCCTGTGGGGCTTCTCGCAGGGCGCGGCGGCATCGCTGGTTTACACCCTGCTCGGCGCGCGCGCCATCGCCAAAACCGCGTCGGTCTGCGGCTTTCTGCCCGAACTGCCGGAACGGGAAGCGGGGGACAAACCGGCGGCGGACATTCTCGGCATATACGGGCTGAACGACGAGGTCGTGCCCTCGTTTCTTGCCGACCACGCGCTGGATGAAATGAAAAACCGCGGCCACCGCCTGAGCGCCAGGGAGACCTCCCAGGGGCACGAGCTCTCCACCGCAAACCTGGACGAAATCCGCGCCTTCCTCGCCACCTGAGAGGGTTTCCGGGACGGCTTGTTGACAAGCACGCCGTTTCTGCTATGATCGGTGCGAAATTCAGACTGACACTGTTTGGGAACCAGGGAAGACGGTGCAATTCCGTCGCGGACCCGCCGCTGTAACCGGGGACTGTTCCCGCAACGCCACTGTCGAGGGATCGACGGGAAGGCGCGGGAAACAGGACGATCCGGAAGCCAGAATACCGGCCCAGACAGTCTTCATTAACTCTTCGCGGATAGAGGGTTGAAGGCTTTCCTTTGACCCCATTCCCTCGGGAATGGGATTTTTTTTGCCCTTCTTCCCTCGCGAGATCGCCATGCTTGAAGAAGGGCCAAACACGCGCGCGGGCTTTCCGCACCCTCTCCTGGTGGCGCTTTGCCTCATCCTGCTTGCAAGCGCGCCCGCCCTGGCGGCTCCGTCCAGAATCATCTCCCTGTCGCCGGCGGTGACGGAAATCCTCTTCGCCTTGGGCGCGGGCGAAAAGCTGGTGGGCGTCAGCGATTTTTGCCGCTACCCGCCGGAAGCGACGCGCCTGCCCAAGGTGGGCGGCTTCCTCAACCCCAGCCACGAGGCGATGCTGGCGCTCAAGCCCGACCTCATCATTCACCAGGTCGACAGCAGCAGCACCGCGCGGTTCGCCCGCCAGGCGGGCATCCCGAACCTTCCGCTCACCATGCTCACCATCGAGGAGATCCTGAGCGCCATCGAAACCCTCGGCAAGCGGGTGGAACTGGAAGAGGCGCAGGCGGCACTCACCGGCCGCATCCGCTCCACCCTGAAAGCGCGCAAGGCGGCGCTAGCCGGGGTCGAGCATAAAACCGTCTTCCTGCTCCTTGGCGTCGGCGAGGACCCCGCGCAAACGCTTTACGGCGTGGGGCCGAACACCTATCTCGGAGAATTGCTCGCGCTCGCCGGCGGCGACAACATCCTGCCCGCCTCGCTTGCGCCCTATCCGAAGATCAGCAAGGAATTCATTCTGGCGGAATCGCCCGAGGTCATCATCGAGGTGGGCCCGGAGCCATTGCCCGAGGAGGAAGTGGCCCGCAAGAGGCAGGGGTGGAGCCGCTTCGCCAGCGTGCGCGCGGTGAAGAACAATGCGATCCACTTTCTCGGCGGCGATGAGCTGCTGGTGCCCGGCCCCAGGCTTACCGAGGTGCTTGCCCGCCTAAGCCACGCGCTGCACCCGGACCTTGCCGCAGGGGAAGCCGACGATGCCAAACGCACGGAGGCCGCGCCGTGAACGCCGCCCTCATTCAGGCCGAGCGCGCGAGCTTCGCCTACGACCGAGAGCCGGTGCTGCATGACATCTCGCTTGCGATCGAGGCGGGCGAATTTGTCGGCATCATCGGGCCCAACGGTTCGGGCAAATCGACGCTGCTCAAGCTGATGAGTGGCCATCTCAACGCCACCGGCGGCCGCCTCTCGTTTCAGGGCCAACCGATGACGGGCCTGGCGAAGAAAACGCTGGCCTGCAACGTCGCCTGGGTGCCGCAGGAGCACGCGATGGCGTTTCCCTTCCGCGTCATGGAAATCGTGCTGATGGGCCGGCATCCCTACGTTTCCCCGCTCCGCTTCGAAACCGCCGAAGACCACCGGGTGGCGGAGAAAGCGCTCGACCTCACCGGGACCCGCGCCCTCGCCGAGCGCCGCTACGACGAGATCAGCGGCGGCGAAAAGCAGCGCGTGATGATCGCCGCCGCCATCGCGCAGGACACCCCGGCGCTCATTCTCGACGAGCCGACGGCGGCCCTCGACCTCAAGTTCCAGGTCGAAATCATGAGCATCCTGAAGCGCCTGAACCGTGACGAGAACAGGACCCTGGTGGTGGCCCTGCACGACCTTCACCTGGCGTCGAGGTATTGTCACAGGCTGGTCCTGCTGGATGGCGGCCGCATCGTCCGGGACGGCCCCACCGCCCAGGTCCTGACGCGCGAGGTTCTCGAACCGGTGTACGGCATAAGCCTCACCCTGCTGGACGACGGGAGGGGCGGCGTTCACGTTTCTCCGGAGGCGGCATGCAAGTGACAACCGCACTCAACCGCAGGCGCTACCTAACGACGCTCGGCACGTTCGCGCTGTTTCTCCTGTTCGTGCTGGCGCTGTCGCCGCTTCTCGGCCCCACGGCCATCAATCTAAAAAAGGCGCTGTTCGGCCTGGAGCCCTTCGCCGACAACGTCGACGCCAACATCCTGTTCGTCGCCCGGCTGCCCCGGGTGCTGCTCGCCGCTCTCACCGGCGCGGCGCTGGCGGTGGCGGGCACGGTGTTCCAGGCGCTCCTCAGGAACGACCTCGCCGCGCCCATCACCCTCGGGGTGGCCAGCGGTTCGGCGTTCGG
>QJWD01000415.1 GCA_003235465.1 Nitrospirota bacterium
CTGCGTTAGGTTCCTCCTGCCTGCTTCTTGCTTACAACAGGTTTTTTTAACAAAATCTTCATAGGTTTTGACCTCTGAATTCAACAGGTTCGCCCTTTTTTCCACATTCTTACAGTCCCAGCTTCTGCGACCATATACTTATTCTCATATTTTAATCTTTAAGAAACCGTAATGGACCAGGCCCAAGAAAAGATTTACGACTCCTCCAACATCAAGATTCTCGAAGGTCTTGATGCGGTGAGAAAACGGCCCGCCATGTATATTGGCGGCACCGGCAGCAATGGCCTGCACCATTTGATTTTTGAACTGGTGGACAACAGTGTCGACGAGGCCATCGCGGGTTACTGTTCCGAGATCGAAGTGCTGATTCATCTGGACAACAGCGTCACCGTGACGGACAACGGCCGCGGCATCCCGGTGGACCTTCATCCCGACAGGAAGGTTTCGGCTGCCGAGGTGGTGATGACGGTGCTGCACGCCGGCGGCAAGTTCGACAAGGACACTTACAAGGTTTCAGCGGGGTTGCATGGGGTGGGCGTTTCGGTGGTGAACGCGCTTTCGGAAGCGCTATCGCTCGAGATCAAACGCGAGGGCTACGTTTACAGCCAGAAGTATCAAATGGGGAAGCCCCTGACGGCGCTGGAAAAAGGCGGCCGGGCGAACTCCACGGGCACCAAAATCCTTTTCAAACCCGATGCGACGATTTTCACCGAGACGACGTTCAGTTTTGAGATTCTGTCCAACCGTCTGCGCGAACTGGCTTTTTTAAACAAGGGGTTGAAGATTCGCCTGCACGATGAGCGCGATGGCCGGGACAATGTGTTTTTCTATGAGGGCGGCATCGTCTCCTTCATCGAACTGCTCAACAAGAGCAAGAAGGTGCTGCACCCCGAGCCGATTTTGATTGAAAAAGACCGGGACGGCTGCGATTTGCAGCTGGCGATGCAGTACAACGACAGCTACGGCGAGGAAATCTTCACCTTTGTCAATAACGTGAACACCCGCGACGGCGGTACGCATTTGAGCGGTTACCGCTCGGCGCTCACGCGCACCATAAACAGTTACGCCGTGCAGAACAATATGCTGAAACAGGTTGAGCGTCAAGGTGGCCGAGCCGCAGTTCGAGGGGCAGACCAAGGGCAAGCTTGGCAACACCGATGTGAAGGGCATTGTCGAGCAGATGGTCAACGACCGCCTGAAGCAGGTTTTCGAGGAGCAGCCCGCCGTGGCCCGCGCCATCGTATCCAAGGCGATCAGCGCGGCGCAGGCGCGCGAGGCGGCGAAAAAGGCCAAGGATCTCGTGCGCCGCAAAAGCGCGCTCGAGGTGAGCGCGCTGCCCGGAAAGCTCGCCGACTGTTCGGAAAAAGACCCGTCGCTTTCGGAGCTGTTTC
This sequence comes from Nitrospirota bacterium, assembly GCA_003235465.1. The sequence continues at coordinate 1,392 of QJWD01000415.1, forward strand.
TGGTGGAGGGGGATTCCGCGGGCGGTTCGGCCAAGCAGGGGCGGGACAGGCGGTTTCAGGCCATCCTGCCGCTTCGCGGCAAGATCCTGAATGTGGAGAAGGCGCGCTACGACAAGATGCTGGCGAGCAATGAGATCCGCACCTTGATCACGGCGCTCGGCACGGGCATCGGTAAATCCGATTTCAAGATCGACAACCTGCGCTACCACAAGGTCATCATCATGACCGACGCGGATGTGGACGGCTCCCACATCCGCACGCTGCTGCTCACGTTTTTCTTCCGGCAAATGCCGGAACTGATCGAGCGGGGCTACCTTTACATCGCGCAGCCGCCGCTGTTCAAGGTGAAGCGGGGCAAACAGCAGGATTACATCAAAAACGAGAGATTGCTTTTCCGCCACCTGATCGAGCGGGGCACGGAAAAGCTGGAGCTTAAGAACTCGAACGGCGGCGCCTTGTACAAGGGCGACGAGCTCATCCGCGTCGTCAACGACTTGTTTCAGTACAAGGAGCGCTTCGACCAGGTGGTGAAGAACAATATCCCCGCCGGAATCCTGAATGTGCTTATTCGCCTGGGCATCTCGCGCGAGAGGTTCACCACCCTCGAGGGGGTGGCCAGCCTGCTTGTCGGCCTTGTCGATCAACTGATCGACGATGAAAACAGTGAAAAGTACGGTTACCGCGGCGAGGAGCTCAACCTTCCCCTTGAAATTGATGCCGGCGACCTCTTCAACTGGGATGTCGAGAATAAACTTAAAGACCTGGGCATCGCGCTCGACAAGGGCGATGACGGGCTGTTCGCCAGCACCCGGCACGGTCTGGAAAGGATCGATCTAACCGATGAAATCAAGGGGGTGTCGTTCAGGATCGGATACGATCTGGAAAACGAATTGTTCAAGCTGTTCATTCACGGCTTGAACCATGGCCGCGAGTTCGAGCTCAAGATCAACGCGGAATTCATGGAATCGGTGATCATTCAGAAGATCATGGAGGTTTACGAGCCGCTTCGCGCTTTTGACCACCCGCCGTTTTTTCTCACCCACAATGGCGAGACCACCGAGGCGGGCTCCAAGCACGCGCTGCTCGACGGGGTTCTGCAAAACGCGAGAAAGGGCATTTCCATCCAGCGCTACAAGGGCCTGGGCGAGATGGACCCGGAGCAGCTCTGGGAAACCACCATGGACCCGGAGAAGCGGGTGCTGCTCCAGGTGCGCGCCGACGACCTGGTGGCCTCGGAAGACTTGTTCACCACCCTCATGGGGGATGTGGTGGAGGAGCGGCGGCAATTCATTCAGGAAAACGCCCTGGAAGCCAAAAACCTGGATATTTAACGGCGGCTGCCAGGATGGTGGAGCGGTGGCGGTTCCGTTTGCAAAAACACCCCAAGGGCCTGCCCCTGGGTTGATTGACGGCGTTATTGCCGGGTCCCGCCTGTTGTGAACCATCATTAGAGGTTTGGAAAGGTAGAGCATGGCCGAGATCATCGAGCCGATCAATATAAACGACGAAATGCGAAGCGCCTACCTCGATTACGCCATGAGCGTGATCATCGGCCGGGCGCTGCCCGATGTCCGCGACGGGCTGAAGCCGGTGCACCGGAGGGTGCTTTACGCCATGGATGTGGCCGGCAACCACTGGAACAAGCCGCACAAGAAATCTGCCCACATCGTCGGCGATGTGCTCGGCAAGTACCACCCGCACGGCGACACGGCGGTCTACGACACCATCGTAAGGATGGCGCAGGATTTCTCCCAGCGCTATGTCATCATCAACGGTCAGGGCAATTTCGGTTCCATCGACGGCGATTCCGCCGCCGCCATGCGCTACACGGAAATCCGCATGGCCTCCATCGCGCAGGAGCTTTTGCGCGATCTGGACAAGGAAACCGTCCGCTTCGACCCGAACTACGACGAGTCGCTGGTCGAGCCTTCGGTGCTGCCGGCGGGGTTCCCCCATCTTCTGGTCAACGGTTCGTCGGGCATCGCCGTGGGCATGGCGACCAACATTCCGCCGCACAACCTGGGCGAGGTTGTCAGCGCCGTCATTCACCTGATCGACAACCCCGACTGCACGGTGGATGAGCTCATTCAGCTGGTTCCCGGTCCCGATTTTCCCACCCGCGGCCTGATTCACGGCACCGCCGGCATCCGCTCGGCTTACCGGACCGGCCGCGGCATCATCAAGGTGCGGGCGCGCATCGAGGTCGAGCCGATGGAAAAGGGCGACCGCGAGCGCATTGTGGTGCGCGAACTGCCGTACCAGGTTAACAAGGCGCGGCTGGTGGAGAAGATCGCCGAGCTGGTGCGGGAAAAGCGGCTCGAGGGCATTTCCGATTTGAGGGACGAGTCGGACCGGCAGGGCATTCGCGTGGTGATCGAACTCAAGAAGGGAACGCACGCGCAGATCGTCATCAACACGCTGTACAAGAACACGCAGCTGCAGGACAGTTTCGGCGTCATCCTGCTCGCGCTGGTGAACCAGCAGCCGAAAATCCTGAACCTGAAGGAGATTCTCAGGCAGTTCGTTCTCTTCCGCAAGGAAGTGGTGACGCGGCGTACCCAGTTCGACCTGAGAAAGGCGCGCGAACGAGAGCATGTTCTCGAGGGCCTGAAAATCGC
>QJWD01000428.1 GCA_003235465.1 Nitrospirota bacterium
GGCAGTTCAACGAATACCTGATCGCGGAAAAAAACGCCTCCCCGCACACCCTGGCGAGCTACCTGGGAGACCTGAAGCAGTTCATCGGCTTTCTCGAGGAAAGCGGGCACGCGGTGGTGGAGGGCAAGGTGCGCCTGAAAAGCATCGACCGGCTCGCGGTGCGCTCGTTCCTAAGCGCGCTTTACGCCCGCAAGTGCACCGGCGCGACCATGGGGCGCAAGCTGTCGTCGCTGTCTTCGTTCTTCCGGTTTCTCTGCCGCGAGGGGCTGATCGAATCCAACGTCGCCCGCAGCCTGCCCGCGCCGAAGAAGGTGAACCGGCTGCCCGCGCACCTCTCGGTGGACGACATGTTCCGCCTGCTCGACATGCCCGGCGGCGACACCTTCCAGGGAACGCGCGACCGGGCGATGCTCGAACTGTTCTACGGCACCGGGGTCCGTTTAAGCGAACTCACTCACCTCACCCTGGAGGATTTGCGCCTCGACGAGGGGACGATCAAGGTGCTCGGCAAGGGCGGCAAGGAGCGACTCTTGCCCATCGGGAAAAAGGCCGCGCGCGCCATCGCAAGCCACCTGCCCCACCGCGGCGGCAAAATCAAGCCCGGCGTGAAGGAGCCCCTGACCCTGTTCCTCAACCAGCGCGGCCGGCCGCTGACCCCGCGCGGCGTGAGGCTGATCGTGCAAAAATACACGCGCGGGTTTCCCGGGCGCATCACCCCGCATTCGCTGCGCCATTCCTTCGCCACGCACATGCTCGACGGCGGCGCCGACTTGCGGTCGATCCAGGAGATGCTGGGGCATTCGAGCCTCTCCACCACGCAGAAATACACGCACCTGAGCATCGACCGGCTGACCGAAGCGTACGACAAGGCGCACCCGCGCGCCGAACGCCCAAGGAAGGCGGAACGGAAGACGCCATGAACCAAGAGAGCGCGAACCAGATACGCGGCACCACCATCCTCGCCGTGCGCCGGGGCGGCAGCATCGTCCTGGGCGGCGACGGCCAAGTGTCCCTCGGCAACACGGTGATGAAGCACACGGCGCAGAAGGTCCGGCGCATGCACCACAACCAGGTGCTAGGCGGCTTCGCCGGCGCCACCGCCGACGCGTTCTCCCTGTTCGCCCGTTTCGAGGAGAAGCTCGAAAAATATCCCGGCAACCTGAAGCGCTCCGCCGTCGAACTGGCGAAGGACTGGCGCACCGACAAAATGCTCCGGCGGCTCGAGGCCATGCTCATCGTCGCCGACCGGGAGGAGTCGTTCCTCATTTCCGGCACCGGCGACGTCATCGAGCCCGACGACGGCATTCTCGCCATCGGCTCGGGCAGCATGTACGCGCTGGCGGCGGCGAAGGCGCTCATCAACCACAGCGAGATGAGCGCCCGCGAGATCGTCGAACACGCCCTTGGGATCGCCGCCGACATCTGCATCTACACCAACTCGAACTTCACCATCGAGGAGCTTTGACCGGATGGATTCCGTTTCCGCCGAGGCGGCGAAAAAAGAAAACGACCTCATGGCCGAGCTGACGCCGCGAGAAGTGGTGGCCGAGCTCGACAAATACATCGTCGGCCAGGCGGAGGCCAAGCGCGCCGTCGCCGTCGCGCTCAGGAACCGCTGGCGGCGGCAACAGCTGGGCGAGGACATGCGCGACGAGGTGGCGCCGAAGAACATCCTCATGATCGGCCCGACGGGCGTCGGTAAAACCGAAATCGCCCGGCGGCTGGCGCGGCTGTCCAAATCCCCCTTCATCAAGGTGGAGGCGTCGAAATACACCGAGGTAGGCTACGTCGGCCGCGACGTCGAATCCATGGTGCGCGACCTCGTCGAACTGAGCCGCACCATGCTGAGGACGGAAATGGAAGAGGACGTTAAGAACAAGGCCCGCGAACGGGCGAAAGAACGCCTGCTCGACCTTCTCCTGCCGCCGCCGCCCGGCCGCCCGCAGCCCAAGGACGACCCCAACATGGACGCCCTCGGCCGCGAGCAGCACCAGAAAACCCGCGACAAGTTCGCCGCCTACCTGGCCGAGGGCCGCTTCGACGACCGCGAGGTGGAAATCGAAACCGAAGAGAAGGCGGGCCCGATGATGGACGTCGTCTCCGCCCCCGGCATGGAGGAGATGGGCAACAACCTGAAGGACATGCTCGGTTCGCTCCTGCCCAGGAAAACCCGGCGCAACAAGATGAAGGTGCCCGACGCCTTCAAGGCGCTCGCCAACCAGGAGGCGGAAAAACTCATCGACCAGGAAAAGCTCCTCGAGCAGGCGCTCAGGCGCGTCGAGCAGCACGGCATCATCTTCATCGACGAGATCGACAAGATCATCGGCCGCCAGGGCGCCCAGGGCACCGCCGACGTGTCGCGCGAGGGCGTGCAGCGCGACCTGTTGCCCATCGTCGAGGGCTCGACGGTGAACACCAAACACGGCCTCGTGAAGACCGACCACATCCTGTTCATCGCCGCGGGGGCGTTTCACTCGGCGAAACCGTCGGACCTGATCCCTGAGTTCCAGGGCCGGTTTCCCATTCGCGTCGAGCTCGCTTCCCTGACGAAGGAGGATTTTCACCGCATCCTCACCGAGCCGGACAACGCACTCGTCAAGCAATACATCGCGCTGCTCGGCACCGAGGGGGTGAAGATCGACTTCACCGACGACGCCATCGCCGAAATCGCCCAAATGAGCGCCACCGTCAACGAACGCACGGAAAACATCGGCGCGCGCCGCCTGCAAACCGTCATGGAAAAACTGCTGGAGGACATCTCCTTCGACGCGCCCGACCTGGAAACAAAGAACATCACCATCGATGGCGAAACCGTCCGCGCCAAATTGAAGGACATCATTCAGGACGAGGATCTTAGCCGCTACATACTGTGAGGTAAACCGTGGAAAAAAGCATCCAACGCGCAGAGACCCTGCTGGAAGCCCTGCCCTTCATCCGCAATTTCTACGACAAGACCCTGGTCATCAAGTACGGCGGCCACGCCATGGTGTCCGAGGAGCTCAAGGAGAACTTCGCCCGCGACATCGTGATGATGAAATACGTCGGCATCAACCCGGTGGTGGTGCACGGCGGCGGTCCGCAGATCGGCGAAACGCTGCTCTCCCTCGGCATCGAGTCGAAGTTCGTCGACGGCCAGCGCGTCACCGACCAGGCGACGGTCAACGTCGTGGAAATGGTGCTGGGCGGCAAGGTGAACAAGGAGATCGTCTCCCTCATCCAGCGCCACGGCGGCAACGCCGTCGGCATCACCGGCAAGGACGGCGGCCTGCTGAAGGCGACGCGCCACCGCAAGGTGAAAAAATCCGCCGAGACCGACAGGCCGGAAATCATAGACCTCGGCCTGGTGGGCGAAATCACCGGGGTGAACCCGGCGATCCTCGAAACCTTGGACAAGCACGAGTTCATTCCCGTCATCGCGCCGGTGGCGAGCGGCCAGGAGGGCGAGACCCTGAACATCAACGCCGATTTCGTCGCCTCCAGCATCGCCCAGGCGCTCAGGGCGGAAAAGCTGATCCTGATGACCGACACCGAAGGCGTCAAAGGCAAAAACGGCGTGCTGATCCCCGGCCTCACCCGCGGCCGGGCGAACAAGCTCATCCGCGAAGGGGTGATCCGCGATGGCATGCTGCCGAAAGTCAAATGCTGCCTCGACGCCCTAAAAGCGGGCGTCCACAAAACCCACATCATCGACGGCCGGCTGAAGCACGCGGTGCTGCTCGAAATCCTAACGGAAAAAGGCGTCGGCACCGAAATTGTGGAAAAATGACCCCCCTGGCGGCTCCTGAGAGGGCCCTGCCGGGCTTTCCCCCAGGCCCCGGGGTAAGCATTGACAAGCCGCCGGCGGCTTGATAACTTGGGCGGACGTAAACCCTTTGAGGCCAAGGCCCTGCCCACCCAAGCGCGATGAAAAGCCGGTTGCTCGACGAACGCAGCGAAGCCGTTTTGCTGGACGTCGTCGAACATTTCATAGAGAAGGGCGAACCCGTCAGCTCCCGCTGCCTGGCGAAAACCCAGCCGCTTAGCCCGGCGACGCTGCGCGGCGTCATGGCCGACCTCGAGGACATGGGCTACCTCCGGCAGCCGCACACCTCGGCGGGCCGCGTCCCCACCGACAAGGGCTACCGCTTTTTCGTCGACCAGTTGAACCCGGCCGAAACGGCCCCGCCCGCGAGTGGCGCCCTTTCGCTAAGCCCGATCGGCCCCGGCGCCCTGCACGGGGTGCTCGCCGACGCCTGCGGCGTGCTTTCGAGAACCAGTCACCAGGCCGGGCTCGTGCTCCTGCCGTCGTTTTCCAGCATGCTGTTCAGGCGCATCGAATTCATCAAGGTGGGCGCGCAGGACGCCCTCGCGATCTTTTTCTCGGAAATGGGGGCCATCGAAAACCGCGTCATCCCCATCGAGGCCAGGCTCACGCAGGAGGAATTGACCTCGATCTCCAATTATCTCAACCGCGAGTTCAGCGGCCGCTCCATCGGCTGGATACGCGGCGAGCTGCTTCGCCGCATGCAAAGCGAGCGTGAACACTACAACCGCCTCATGCAAAAGGCGCACGAACTTTCCTCCGGCCTGTTCGAGCAGGAAAACACAAGCAGGGAGGCGCTCCTCGTCGAGGGCGCGCTCAATTTTTTCGACCAGCCGGAATTCACCGCCGACGTCGGGCAGATGCAGGCCCTGCTCACCGCCCTCGAGGAGAAAACCAAGCTGCTCGAACTGCTCGACCGCTGCCTCAAACAGGCCGGCACCACGGTGCTCATCGGCGAGGAAAACCTGGCGGAGGAGATGCAGAACTGCAGCCTCATCGCGCGCAATTACCAGCGCGGCGGGAAAAACATCGGCACCCTCGCCATCTTCGGCCCGAAGCGCATGGACTATAAAAGCGCCATTTCCATCGTCAACCACACCGCCCACAGCATCACCGAGCTTTTATCCCGCTGAGCCCGGCTTCAACTTGAATCAAAAGGACAGAATCCAGCAATGAGCGATCCCGACAACCACGACATCCCAGAAGACAAAGTCACCCTGAGCGGCGACGAGGAACAACACGCCACCGAAGACGCAGGCCCGGAGGAAGACGAGGAGGAGAAAGACCCCATCCAGGCGCTCACCGACCAGCTCTCCGACAAGGAGTTCGAAATCGCCGATCTCAAGGGCGAGGTCCTGCGCGTCAAGGCCGACGCCGAGAACTACAAGAAGCGCCTGCGCAAGGAAAAGGAGGAATTCTCCCAGTACGCCAACGAGAAGATCCTCAAGGAACTCATCCAGATCAAGGACAACCTGGAACGGGCGCTGGCCGCCGAGAGCCCCACCGCCGAATCCATGAAGGAAGGCGTGGAGATGATCCTCAAGCAGTTCGCCGCGCTCCTCGAGAAAGAAAAGGTCGAGGCCATCGAGGCGGCGGGCAAGCCGTTCGACCCCAACCTGCACGAAGCCCTGTGCCGCGTGGAAACCGACGAGCACGAAGAAAACACTGTCACCGAGGAATACAGCAAGGGCTACACCTTGAACGGCCGCATCCTCCGGCCCGCCAAGGTGGTGGTGGCCAAGGCCCCCTCGGGGAAAACGCCCGCGACGGAAACTCCCTCCGGGGACGACGAGACCGCCGGTGCCTGATAGACTGAACCGCCACCGGCAAAAGGCGCATGCCCGAGCTGCCTGAGGTCGAAACCCTTAGGCGGGCGCTCTTGCCGCTCGCTCTCAACCGCACCTGCATGGAGATGCGCTTCCATCGAAGCGACCTGCGTTTCCCTATTCCGACAGAAGAACTTAAAAAGGCGCTGCTCGGCCAAAAGGTGACCGCCATCACCCGCGTCGGCAAGTACCTGCTGCTGAACGTCCCCACCGGGGCGATGCTGTGGCACCTGGGCATGAGCGGCCGCGTCACCGAACGGCCCACGATGGACCCGGTGGAGAAACACACGCACGCGGTGTTCCGATTTTCGCCCGCCACCTGCCTGCACTTCATCGACCCGCGCCGCTTCGGCGCCATCGCCTGGGCGCCCCTGGGCGCGGGCCACAAGCTCCTCGACCACCTCGGGCCGGATCCGTTCTCAGAAGAAGCTTCAGCACATAACTTCCAGGCGAAGGCGAAAAACTGCCGCGCCCCGGTGAAGGCGTTTGTCATGGATTCGAAACGGCTCTCTGGCGTCGGCAACATCTACGCCTGCGAGGCGCTGTTTGCCGCCGGCATTAGGCCCACCCGGCGCGCGGGCAGGCTGACCCTTGCCGATTGGGAAAGGCTGCTCGCGGCGCTAAGGGATACGCTCGATAAAAGCATCGCGGCAGGCGGCACCACGCTCAAGGATTTTTTCAACCCGGCAGGCGGCGCCGGTTACTTCGCCGTCGATCTCGCCGTGTACGGGCGCGAGGGCGAACCCTGCCGCCGCTGCCAGACCCCGATCACGCGGACGCTGCACACCGGCCGTTCGACGTTCTTCTGCCGTGAGTGCCAGAAACGCTGAACCCGAGGGACATTAAATACTCCTCCTCTTGCTAAGCAGAGCCTGATTGGGGTGCTTCAAAAATCTCCTCCCCTTTCCAAGGGGAGGCCGGGTGGGGTGGCGGCTTCCCTGAAACGCGGGCATGTTCTATAATCGGAGCCACGCTTCCCATTGCCCAAGGACTCATGGATCTATCAATCGGCATCGTCACGCTGAACGCCAAATACATCCACACCTCGCTCAGCCTGCGCTACCTGAGGAACGCCGCCAGGAGGGCCGGCCACCGGAACGTCTGGATTCAGGAATTCACCATCAACCAGCCGCTGTGGAAGATCGCCGCCGCCATCCTCGAACAGAAGCCGGACGTGCTCGGCGTCAGCGTCTACATCTGGAACCGGCGCGAAAGCTTCGACCTCATCGACAGGCTGAAGAAGCAGCTCCCGGATCTGGCGGTGGTCATAGGCGGCCCGGAGGTGTCCTTCGAGCCGGAACCCCCGCGGGACTGCACGGTCATCTCAGGCGAGGGCGAGAGCAAGTGGGTCGAATTCCTCGCCATGAAGGCGCGCGGCGAAACCCCGGCGCGGGAAACCCTGGAGCGCTGGATGCGCTACGGGGAAGATTTGCCCGGCCTCGCCCCGCCCTACACCGAGGAAGATGCCGAAAGCGTGCGCGGCCGCATCGCCTACCTGGAAACCTCGCGCGGCTGCCCCTACCTTTGCTCGTTCTGCCTGTCGGCCAGGGACAAGAGCGTGCGCTACTTCGACGACGAAGAACAAAAACGGCAGATCGAACTGCTGGCTCGCGCCGGCGCGCGCTGCGTGAAATTCGTCGACCGCACCTTCAACCTGAAACCGGCGCGCATGCAGAGCCTGATGGCCTGGCTCGCGAAGTTCGACACGCTGACGTTTCACTTCGAGGTCGTGGGCGATTTGCTCACCAGCGAGCTTCTTGATTTTCTCGATACCGTGCCGCCGGGCCGGTTCCAGTTCGAGATCGGCATTCAGAGCACCAGGCCCGAAACCCAGGGCCTGATCGACCGCAAGCAGGACAACGCGCGCCTGTTCGCCGCTCTCGAAAGGCTGGTCAGCAAGCACCGCATCCATTTCCATTGCGATCTGATTTTCGGACTGCCGGGGGAAACGTTGCAGGATTGCCTGAATTCCTTCCGCGAGGTGTTGGCGATCGGGCCGCACGAATTGCAACTGGGCTTTCTCAAATTCCTGCCCGGCGCGCCCATCGGCTCCCTGATCGAAAGCCACGGCTACCACTACCAGGCCCACCCGCCCTACGAGGTGCTGGCGCACCGCGACCTCACGGCGGAGGAGATCGTCCATCTCAAAAAGTTCACCGAAGCGTTCGACCTGTTCTACAACAGCGGCCGCTTCCGCTTCAGCATCGGCCACCTGCTAGAAAGCGGCGACGCCGTCCTTGTGTTCGAGCGCCTGCTAAAAGCCCTCGAGGCGAGAGGCGGCCTGTTTAGCGCCCTCTCCCTCGACGACCAGTACCAACTGCTTTACGACACCTTCGACCTCGGCGCCTCGGCCCTCACCGTCGACCTGGTCAAGCTCGATTACCTGTACGCCAAGCGCGCCTACCGCCTGCCCGCCTTCCTGAGAAACGGCGAAGCGCCGCCCGCCGCCTGGCAGGGAGACCGGCGCACCCCGGTCGTCGCCTTTTCTCACGCCATCGAAATCGTACGCGGCCAGGCGCGCTTAAGCCCAACAGAGGCGCCCTGCCGGTACGCCATCGTTCATCCGGAAAACGGCGGCGGCTACATTCACGAACCCACCCTGCACCCCGTCGCCTGAGAGGCGGGATTGGCTGTTTTCCCCGCCGCCGATCTGTGCTAAAATTTCCAGTTCCGACGTTAACGTAATTTTCCACCCGCCCTCACCGGAGCCCTCGATGAGCGAAACAAACCAACCCCTGAACCGAAAAAGCCGCGCCATCACCCAGGGCGACCGGCGCTCGCCCAACCGCGCCATGCTGCGCGCGGTGGGCTTCACCGATGCCGATTTCGACAAGCCCATCGTCGGCATCGCCAACGGCCAGAGCGACATCACGCCCTGCAACGCCGGCCTCGGCAAACTGGCCGACGTGGCGGTGTCGAAGATCCACGCCGAGGGCGGCAAGACGCAGATGTTCGGCACCATCACCGTGAGCGACGGCATCTCCATGGGCACCGAGGGCATGAAATGCTCGCTGGTGAGCCGCGAGGTCATCGCCGATTCCATCGAAACCGTCTGCCGCGCGGCGAGCCTCGACGCGGTGCTTTGCATCGGCGGCTGCGACAAGAACATGCCCGGCGCAATGATCGCCATGTCCCGACTCGACATTCCCGGCATCTTCGTCTACGGCGGCACCATCAAGCCCGGCCACCTGGGCGAGCGCGACCTCACCGTGGTGAGCGCCTTCGAGGCGGTGGGCCAGTTCTGCGCCGGCAGCATCGGCAAGGACGAGCTCGTCGCCATCGAGAAAAACGCCTGCCCGGGGCTCGGCTCCTGCGGCGGCATGTTCACCGCCAACACCATGTCGTCGGCGTTCGAAGCCATGGGCATGAGCCTGCCCTACAGCTCCACCATGGCCAACGAGGACAAGGAAAAAGAAGAGAGCACGGCCCAGAGCGCGGCGGCGCTCGTCAGCCTAATCGAAAAGAACATCCTGCCGCGCGACATCATCACCAAAAAGGCGCTGGAAAACGCCATCTCCGTGGTCATGGCCGTCGGCGGCTCCACCAACGCGGTGCTGCACCTGCTCGCCATCGCCCACTCGCTGGGCGTGCCGCTGGACATCGACGAATTCGAGACCATCCGCCAGCGCGTGCCGCATTTCGCCGACCTCAAGCCGTCGGGGAAATACGTCACCGTGGACCTGCACCACGCCGGCGGCATCCCGCAGGTGATGAAAATGCTGCTGAAGGCGGGCCTCTTGCACGGCGACTGCATGACGGTGACGGGAAAAACCGTCGCCGAAAACCTCGCCGCCGTGGCCGACGCGCCCGACCCGCGCCAGGACGTGATCCTGCCGCTCGACAGGCCCAAATCTCCCGAGGGGCATCTCGTCATCCTCAAGGGGAACCTGAGCCCGGAGGGATCGGTGGCGAAAATCTCCGGCGTCAAGACGCGGCGCATCGAAGGCCCGGCGAGGGTGTTCGATTCCGAGGAAGACTGCCTCGACGCCATTCTCGAAAAGAAGATTAACCCCGGCGACGTGGTGGTGATCCGCTACGAAGGCCCAAGGGGCGGGCCCGGCATGCGCGAGATGCTCGCGCCGACCTCGGCGCTGGTGGGCGAAGGCCTGGGCGACCAGGTGGCGCTCATCACCGACGGCCGCTTTTCCGGCGGCACCTACGGCATCGTTGTCGGCCACATCGCGCCGGAAGCGCAGGTGGGCGGCCTCATCGGCCTCATCGAAGAGGGCGACACCCTCCTCGTCGATATCGATCACCGGCTGCTGGAAGCAAAACTTTCCGACGAGGAAATCGCCCGGCGGCGAAATAAATGGTCGCCGAAACCGATCCAATACACATCCGGCGTGCTGGCGAAATACGCCAGGCTCGTGTCCTCCGCCTCGAAAGGCGCGGTAACCGATTGACCGACGGAAGCCAGCCCGTTTGCTGATTAGTGTCTTTTTGTTTTGAGCCTTCCCTTGGGTGGCGCGTTATTTTGCGCGGTGTCGAAGGATTTACCGGTTCATTGCAAT
>QJWD01000372.1 GCA_003235465.1 Nitrospirota bacterium
TGTTCGGCCAGAATTCCTCCGACGCCAAAGACTAGCCAGGCCCGGCCGCCCGCCCTTGGCCGCCCGCCTACAGCGTGACGCTGAACACGTTCAGGATGTTGGCGGTCTCTTTCAGGTCTTTCACCGTCTTGGCCGGCGGGGGGGTATCGATGTTGAGGATCGCCATCGCCTGCCCCTTCTCCTTCAGGCGCCCCAGGTGAAAGCCCGCGATGTTGATGTCGTTTTTCCCCAGCGTGTTGCCCATGTTGCTTATGACGCCGGGCACATCGATGTTTTTGAGCACCAGCATGTGCTTGGAGAGCACCGCCTCGAAGTGAAACTCGTCGACGCGCACCAGGCGCGAATCGCCCTTGCCGAATATGCTTCCGGTGAGGCTGCGGGTTCCCTTGTCGGTGGTGATTTTCACCTGCAGGGTGCTGGTGTACTCGTTGGCCCCGGTGCTCTTGGATTCCTGCACCTCCACCCCCCGCTCCTTGGCGATGAAGGGCGCGTTGACCATGTTGATGCCGTCGATGGAGCGGCAGAGAAACCCTTTCAATACGGATATCGTGACCGGCTCCACGTTGACCGCGGCCACCTCGCCGCTGTAGGTGATGGCGATCTTCCTGGCCGCGCCATCGATCACCTGGGCCAGGAACGAACCGAGATCCTCACCCAGCTTCAGGTAAGGCTGTATCTGGCGCAGGGTTTCGGCGTCGATGGAAGGCACGTTGATAGCGTTCCTCACGTTGCCGTTCTTCAGATAGTCGAGAACCTGGTCGCAAATCGCGAGCGCCACTTTTTCCTGCGCCTCTTCGGTGGATGCGCCCAGGTGGGGCGTGCAGATGATCTCCGGAACGTCGAGGAGGCCGCTGTCGGGAGAAAGCGGCTCCTTGCTGTATACGTCGAGCGCGGCCTGCGCCACCTTCTTGGAACGCACCGCTTCGATGAGCGCCGCTTCGTCGATCAGCGTGCCGCGCGCGCAGTTGACGATGCGCACGCCGTCTTTCATGGCGGCGAACTCCTCCTTGCCGAGGAGCGGCTTTCCGGGCAGCCCCGGCGTGTGCAGGCTGATGTAATCCGAGCGCGCCAGCAGGTCTTTGAGCTCCACCGTCTCCACCCCGACGCGCTCGGCGTGCTCGCGCGAGATGTAGGGATCGTAAACGACAATTTTCATGTGGAAGCCCTTGGCGCGCTCTGCCACCACCGTGCCGATGCGCCCGAGGCCGACGATGCCCAGGGTCTTCTCGTACAGCTCGACGCCCATGAATTTTTTCGGCGCCCATTCCTTGCCCTTCACCGACTGGTTGGCCTGGGGAATGTTCCGAGACATGGAAAGCATGAGCGCCATGGCGTGCTCGCCGGTGGTGATGACGTTGCCATCGGGGGCGTTCATCACGATGATGCCCTTCTTGCCCGCGGCGTCGAGGTCGATATTGTCCACGCCGATGCCGGCCCGGCCCACCACCTTGAGGTTATCCGCCGCTTCGATCACATCGGCGGTGACCTTGGTTGCGCTTCTGACCAGCAGCCCGTCGTAAGCCGGAATCGCCGCGATCAGCTCCTCCTTGCTCATGCCGGTTTTCACATCGACAACAAACCCCTTCTCCTTTTTCAGCATCTCCACGCCGGCGGAGGAGAGATTATCCGATACCAGTATTTTCATCCTTCCACTCCCGTTGATGATTGAATCGAAGCCGGCCTGAAGAGAACCGGGGAAGACGCCCCAGGGGCTGCCTTCAATAACCTTCCATGAGCACTTCCTGGGCGGCGGCCACGCCTCGGCCGAACTCCACCTTGGCGCCCATTTTCTTGAGCGCCATCTCCAGCGCAGAAATGGCGATCACCACATCGAACGAATCCACATAGCCCAGATGGGCGATGCGGAGCACCTTGCCCTTCCATTGGTCCTGACCGCCGGCGAGGGTCACGCCGAAATCGTCGCGGATGATCTTCACCAGCTTGCCGCCGTCGACGCCTTCGGGAACGAACACGCCGGTGGCGCTGTCGGCCGGGCAATCCGGCGCCACCATCTTGAGGCCCATGGCCTTCGTGGCCGCGCGGGTGGCGCGCGCCAGCCGGTTGTGGCGGCTGAACACGTTTTCCAGGCCTTCCTCGCGTATGCCTTTCAAAACGGCGCGCAGACCAATGACGAGGGACACCGCCGGCGTGTAAGCCGAGGTTTTGTCCGCCAGGTTCTTTTTTTCTTTCTTCAAATCGAAGTAAAAGCGCGGGCAGGTTGAGCGCTCGTTGAACTTCCAGGCCTTTTCGCTGAGAGCCACGAGCGCCAAACCGGGCGGCAGCTCCAGCGCCTTCTGCGAGCCGGTGATGAGCGCGTCGATGCCCCATTCGTCCATCGGCAGGTTGAACACGCCGAGGCCGGTGATGGCGTCCACCACCAGGATGAGGTCGTCCCGTCCGCGCGTCAGTTTGGAAAGCGCCTCGATGGGATGGGCGGCCGTCGTCGATGTTTCCGACGCCTGCACCAGGATGCCGCGTATGTCCCCTTCCTTCTTCAGGTGCTCCTCCACCACCCTGGGGTCGACGGCCTGGCCCCACTCCACCTTGATCTCCACCACCGTGAGGCCGTACGCCTGGGAAATTTTCCCCCAGCGCTCGCCGAACTTTCCGCCATTGACGACAAGCACCTTGTCGCCCGGGGAAAACAGGTTGGTGATGCAGCCTTCCATGCCGCCGGTGCCGGTGGAGGCGAGGATCAGCACATCCTGCTTGGTTTGAAACAGGTACTTGGCGTCTTCCGCCGCTTCAGCGAAGATGGCGCTGAACTGTGGGGTGCGATGGTGCAGCATGGGCTGCGCCATTTCGAGGGAAACGCTTTCGGGAACGGGCGTCGGCCCGGGTGCGAGCAAATATCTTTTTTTCATCCTTCGTTATCCTGTGAGTAGAGTTTTATTAACTGCCGCCCCCGCGCTTTCTAGGGGAGCCTGGGTCACATGAGCTTGGATTTCCACGGGCACGCCTGGCCCTCTTGCGGGTGGAATTGCACCTGTACAGATATTGCCTGGATCGGGAACTTCTCGGATATCGGGGTGATTGAGCCGCCATCCAATGACGGCTCCCGGTCCTAAGAACCGCCCCGTGCGCGGGCCTCGGGGAATGGAGGGATGAGGATCATGCCGCTCAATTC
>QJWD01000117.1 GCA_003235465.1 Nitrospirota bacterium
CTCTCGTAGTTATGGTTTTTATTTTCGCGGGGGTGTTCGCCTGGCTGGAGGAAGGCGCGGGGTTCGGCGACGGCCTGTGGACTGCCTACATCACCCTCACCACCATCGGCTACGGGGACTTCAGCGCCAAAACCCTTGGCGGCCGGGTAGTCACGGTGCTCACGTCGATGATCGGGATCGGCTGTTTCGGGGTGTTCACCGGCATCATCGTTGAAAAGGCCATTAAGCGGAGGAGCCGAAAAATGAAGGGAGAAGGAAACTACAGCGGCGAGGGGCACTTGGTGATCGTGAACGTGCCGTCGTATCAGGAAGTCAAGGAACTGCTAAGAGAGCTGGACCTCAGCCCGGATTTCAAGGACGCCCCGCGCGTAGTGCTGGCGGAGTCGCTGCCGGACATGCAGGTGGAGTTCCCCGGCGATCTGTATGAAAGCATCGATGGCTTCATCAAGGGACCGCCCTCGACGCTGGAGACCTTGAAACGGGCGAACCTGTCGCACGCCCGCGCCTGCCTGTTCCTTTCCTCCGCCGCCCAGCCCGCTCTCGACGACTCCAACACCCTCACCGCCGGCCTCATCGAGCGGCACTGGCCGCAAGTCATCACCATCCTCGCCTGCAGCCGCCCGGACAGCCTGAAGAATCTTCGCATTTTCAATATCGACGGCGGCATCAACGCCATCGACCTGCAGATGGGTTTCCTCGTGCAGGAACTCGAGGACCCAGGCGTGTTCAACGTTTACAGCCAGCTCTCCTCGAACCGGACCGGAAGCCAGATCTATATCAGCCGCACCCCGGTCAGTGAATGGAACCGGCGCGGCCAGGTGATCGGCCTCGGCAAGCTCAAGCAAACCATCATCGCTCTCGACCTGCCGACCGAAATCGTCGGCATCAAGCGTCAATCGGAACCGGACATCCTTCTCCTGCCGCCCAACGATCTCGAACTGCTGCCCTCCGACCGCCTGGTGTACATGGCGAAAGAACGGTTCAATTGGCGAGGACGCGGCGACGAAATCGTGCAGGCGATCGAAAAAATCAGCTGACCCCCGGCAGGCGCCCCCGGGCCGCCCGTCAAAGAAAGGCTTCATGACAACATTTCGCTTCATCCATTGTTCGGACCTGCACATCGACAGCCCCTTCAAGGGCCTGTCCGCCGTCGAGCCGCGCCTGGCCCGGCGGTTGCTGGAATCCACCTACAAGGCGTTCAACAACATCGTCGATCTCGCTGTGCAGGAAAAAGTGGATGCGCTGATCGTCGCGGGGGACGTGTACGACAGCGCCGACCGCAGCCTGCAAGCGCAGTTCAGGTTCCGCAACGCGCTTGCGCACCTGAGCCAGGCGGGCATCCCCGCGTTTATCGCCCACGGCAATCACGACCCCCTCGACCGCTGGTCGAACCATCTCGACTGGCCAAGCCTCGCGACGGTGTTCCCCGGCGACCGGGTCGAAGCGCATCCGGTGACCAAAAACGGCAAAACCGTGGCGCACGTGTACGGCATCAGTTTTCCCCGCCGCGACGTCACGGAAAACCTGGCGCTTCGCTTCAAGCGCGGCGGCCATCCCGGCTTCGCGGTAGGTGTCTTGCACACCAACGTCGGCGGCCGGCCGGGGCACGACCCGTATGCCCCCTGCACCGTCTCCGAATTGAGCGCCCCGGGCATGGACTACTGGGCCCTCGGCCACATCCATGCCCGCGAGGTGGTGCAGGCGGAATCGCCGGCCATCGTCTATTCGGGTAACACGCAGGCGAGAAGCGTCCGCGAAGCCGGGCCGCGCGGCTGCTACCTGGTGACCCTGACTTCCGGCGCGCCGCCGGAGGCGCGCTTCACCGCCACCGACGCGGTGCGCTACGAAACCCAGACCCTCGATGCGAGCCGCCTGCAAACCGTAGACGACATTCTGCACGCCTGCCTGGAAACCGTGGACGCCCTCGCCACCAAGGCCGGTGAACGCGACCTCGTCGTTCGCCTCACCCTCACCGGACGCACGCCAGTGCACCAGGAGATCGTCTCGCCCGGCGGCCTGGCGGGCCTGCAAGAACAAATCCAACTTTATTTCGAAGTGCACGATCCTCTCGTCTGGGTGGACCTAGTGGTGGATACCCGGGGCGATTACGATATCGACGCCCTCGGCCAGGGGCAGGATTTCATCGCCGACGTCGTCGCCCTGTTTCAGGAAGCGGCGCAGGGAAAACACCCTCAAGTCATCGAAGAAGCGCTCAAGCCGCTCTTTGCCGACTGGCCGGGCCGGAAATATCTGGAAGAGACGACCCGCGAGGACCGAGCGGCCTGGCTGGAAGCCGCCCGCGGCCTGGTTCTCGACCGGCTGGTGGATCACCGGTGAACCCGTCGAGGCAAAAGACTCATGCAGATCCGTGACATTCACATCGAGGGCTTTGGCCGCTTCCGCGACCGGCGGGTGGGGCCGTTTCAGGAGGGCCTGAACGTCATCCATGGCCCCAACGAACTGGGCAAGACTACGCTGCTCGAATTCGTGCGCCGGGTGCTGTTCGGGTTTCCCGACGGCCGCGAGAAAACCAACTTCTACGGCGTGCAGCCCGGCTCCGGCCAGGGGGGCCGGCTTTCCTGCCTCACTCAAGAGGGCGAGACGATCCACGTCTCCCGCCAGCCCGGCCCCGCCGGCGGCGCGGTGATCATCGGCACCGAGGCGGGCGACCTGCACGGCGACGCCACCCTGGGCGGCTACATCGGCCACGCTTCGACGGATATTTTCCGCAATATTTACGCCTTCACCATCGACGAGCTGCAAAGCCTCGATTCGCTCAGTGGCAGTGAAACGCAAAGCCGCCTTTACGGCGCCGGTCTCGGCAGCCTGTCTCTCGCCGCCGCCGAGCGCGAACTGGAAAAAATGACCGAGGCGCTTTTCAAACCGCGCGGCTCGCAGCAACAGATCGCCCGGGCGCACAAGCGCATTCGCGACCTCCAGCAGCGCGTGCGGGAAACCCAGGAGGGTCTCGGCACCTACGATGAAAAAGTGCGCGAACTCACCGCGCTGCGCGACCAGGTGGATCGGCTGAGCCAGGAGGGCGACCGGCTACAATCGCGGCGGCACGCCCTGCAAACGCGGCTGGACCTTTTTCCCATGGCGCTCGACGGCCAGCAGGCTCAAA